>JASHPP010000100.1 GCA_030038035.1 Trebonia sp. | reverse complement strand
CGCGGACAGCGGCGGCGGCAGCCGCCGGATGCGGCCTTTCCGGCCGGCCACGTGCCGGCTCGCGGCGGCCAGGCGCTGCGCGGCGGCCAGGCGGGCCGGCGAACGGAGCACGTAACCCGAGAGCTGGAACACGGCTCGTTCTGGATAATGCTTGTGCTCCGCCACCGCCTGGGCGCGCAGGTGCACGAGCGCCTCGGGGATGTTGATCTGCACCGGGCACACCTCATAGCAGGCGCCGCACAGCGAGGAGGCGAACGGCAGCGAGGCGTCCACCGGCGAGCCGAGACCGCGCAGCTGCGGGGACAGGATCGCTCCGATCGGTCCCGGGTAGGGGGAGCCGTAGGCGTGCCCGCCTGCCCGCTCGTAGACCGGGCACACGTTCAGGCAGGCCGAACAGCGGATGCAGCGCAGCGCCTGCCGCCCGGTGGCGTCGGCGAGGGTGGCCGTCCGGCCGTTGTCGAGCAGCACCAGGTGGAAGTCCTGCGGTCCGTCACCGGGGGTCACGCCCGACCAGATCGTCGTGTACGGGTTCATGCGCTCGGCCGTGGAGCTACGGGGCAGCAGCGCGAGGAAGACCTCCAGGTCCCGCCACGACGGCAGCACCTTCTCCACGCCCGCCAGGCAGATCAGGGTGTTCGGGAGGGTCAGGCACATGCGGCCGTTGCCTTCGGATTCGACGACGACGAGCGACCCCGTCGCGGCGATCGCGAAGTTCGCGCCGCAGATGCCGACCGTGGCGGACAGGAACTCGCTCCTCAGGTGGGCGCGGGCGGCGGCGGCCAGCCGCGGCGGGTCGTCGGTCAGGTCGGCGGGGGCGTCGGGCATCGCGGCGCGGAACAGGTCGCCGATCTCCGCGCGGTTGCGGTGGATCGCCGGGACCAGGATGTGACTGGGCAGATCGTCGCCGAGCTGGACGATGAGCTCGGCCAGGTCGGTCTCGACCGCGGTGATCTCCGCGTGCGCCAGGGCGTCGTTGAGGCCGGTCTCCTGGGTGGCCATCGACTTGACCTTCACGACCCGCTCCGCGCCCGCCGCGCGCACCAGGTCCGCCACGATCGCGTTGGCCTCGGCGGCGTCCCGCGCCCAGTGCACGTGCCCGCCCGCCTTCGTGACGTTCTCCTCAAGCCGCGGCAGGTACGTGCCAAGGTTGGCGAGCGTGTGGTCCTTGATCGCCTTCGCGGCCCGCCGCAGCTCTTCCCAGTCGGCCAGTTCCGCGACCGCCTTCGCGCGCTTGGTCCTGATCGCCGTCGTGGCGTGGGTGAGGTTGCGGCGCAGCTGGGAGTTCGCGACCGCCGTGCGCGCGGCGTCAGGGAAGGCAGGCATGCCGAGGTAGGCCGGCATGGTCCCGCGCGGGTTCGGGTGGCCGGTCGCGGTCAGCTCCCCGCCGGTCACGAGCCCCCTCCCGAGGCGAGGATCTCCGCCAGGTGCATGGTCCGCACGCCGGTCCGCATCCTGGTCAGGGCGCCGCCGATGTGCATGAGGCACGAGTTGTCGCCGGCGGCGACGACCTCGGCGCGCGACTGCCTGATCGCGGCCACCTTGTCCGCGCACATCGCCGCCGAGACGTCCGGGTTCTTGACCGCGAACGTGCCGCCGAACCCGCAGCACGTCGCCGCGTCCGGCAGGTCCACGAGGTCGAGGCCGCGCACGTTCGCCAGCAGCGTCAGCGGCGCGTCGCCCACGTGCATCATCCGCACGCTGTGGCACGTCGGGTGATACGTGACCCGGTGCGGGAAGTAGGCACCCACGTCGGTCACGCCAAGCACCCCGGTCAGGAACGTGGCCAGGTCGTGCACCCGCGGCGCGAGCTCGCCGACGCGGCGGGCCAGGACGGGGTCGCCCGCGGCCAGCACGGGATGGTATTCGCGGACCATGGCGGCACACGACGCCGACGGGGTGACGACGGCCTCATAGCCGCCGAACGCCGCGGCGAAGCCGGCGACCATCGGCGCCGCCTCGCGCCGGTACCCGGTGTTGAAGTGCATCTGCCCGCAGCAGGACTGGCTCATCGGGAACTCCACCCGGTGCCCGAGCCGCTCAAGCACCGTGACCACGGCCTTGCCCGTCTGCGGGAACAGCGTGTCGGTCAGGCACGTCACGAACAGGCCGATCCGCATGTTCCGCACGGTACTCCAGCCGCCGCCGCGGGCGCGAGGGCCGGGTTCTTCGGCCGGCGGCCGCTCGCGGGGTGCGGCCAGCGGCGGGGCCGGCGGCCGGCGGGGCGGCGCCGGCCGCCCGCCAGGTTGGCTAGCCTCGTGAGGCGATGAACGACGACCCGACCGTGCTGCTTACCCCGCCGGGCCAGGAAATCCTGGCGCGGCTCGCCGCCGTGGACGACGTGACGGCGGGGGAGCTTGCGTTCGCGGTCAGCCTGCGCCGCGAGTACCCCGCGAACCTGGTCGCCGTGGCGACGGCGCAGCACGAGCTGCGGCTGGCCGCGCGGGCGAAGTTCGGCCGGGCGATGCGGATGCTGTTCACCAGGGACGGGTACGAGCAGGCGTCGTCGCAGACGATCGCGGCGTACCGGGCGGGCCGGTTCGGGGCGGCCCAGGCCCGCCGCGTCGCGGACCTGTGCTGCGGGATCGGCGGCGACCTGGTCACCCTCGCCGCCGGCCCGGCCAGGGAAGTCGTCGCCGTCGACCGGGACGAGGTGCACGCGCGCCTCGCCGTGCACAACGCCGGCGTGTACGGGGGCGCCGAACGGGTCCGCGCGTGCGTCGCCGATGTGCGGGACCTGCGGCTGGCGGGGGTCGACGCGGTGTTCATCGACCCGGCCCGCCGGGGCGACGCTGGCTCCCGCCGTGCCGGGACCCGCCCCGCCGGGACCCGCCCCGCCGGGGCCCGCCGGTTCCGCGCCGGGGTGTCGCAGCCGCCGCTCGACTGGTGCCTCGCGCTAGCCGAACGCGTGCCCGCCGTCTGCGTCAAGGCCGCGCCCGGCCTGCCCGCGGAGCTCATCCCGGCCGGCTGGGAGGCGGAGTTCATCGCCGACGGCCGCGATCTCAAGGAGGCGGCCCTGTGGTCGCCGGGTCTGGCGACGGCGCGGCGGCGGGCGACGATCCTGCCTGGCGGGCACACGCTGGCTGCCGTGCCTGGCGATGGCGTCCCCGTCGGCGAACCGGGGGAGTACCTGCTTGACCCCAACCCGGCCGTCACCCGCGCCGGCCTGGTGGAGGATCTGGCGCGGACGCTCGGCGCCTGGAAGATCGACCCGCAGATCGCGTTCCTGGCGGTGCGGCACGACGTCGTCACCCCGTTCGCGCGGACCCTGCGGGTGGTCGAGTCCGCCCCCTGGAACGAGAAGCGGTTCGCCGGCCGGCTGCGCGAGCTTGGCGTGGGCGCCGCGGACCTGCGGCGGCGCGGCCTCGCCGGGGACGTGGATCAGATCCGCCGCAGACTCAGGCTAGCCGGGCCGCACCGCGCCACCGTGGTGCTGACCCGGGTAGGCGACAGGCCCTGGGGCATGATCTGCGCCGCCCCGGGCTCACCGCTCGCCTAGCCCGCCGTCGGCCCGCGCCTAGATCGTTGACCGGGGATTTGGTTCTGTCCGAACCTCGGCGGCAAGTAGGAGTGGGGCGGCGGACCGGTACGGGTCTGGTTGCTTCCAGGCGCAGATAAGAGGTCCAGGGTCACCCTCAATGGTGAACTGCCGGGAGGCCGTGACGCGTAGGAACTGACCGTGTCTCCTGCCAATACATGAAGTCTTTGGGCTCTGTCTCAAATCACGTGATCGTAACGGCCCGCTCGCCTCGCTCACGGCGTCCACTCGTGAACGCAATCTGTCTGGTTCCCGGTCGCCGCCATGTCCCGGCCGGCGGCGGATGAATGTTGCATCGAGCCGGTGATAGGCGGCTGAATGTCACATTCATCCGGCTGCGTGCTGCCATATCGGGGCCCTCGCAGGTCCGACAAATCACGTATAACGGGCCGGCGCCCGCCCGGTCAGCGCAGCGTCGGCATCGGCGCGCGGGAGGTGCTCTGGCCCACGACACGCCTGGGACGTCCAACTAACAAACGCGCCCTAGCCTTCTGAATACCGGCGCCCCGGACGTCAGCGTCAGACCGCCGTGCGGAGCAGGATTCCCCGCAGGAAGGCCGCCTGCCCGGCGTGCTGCATGTCGTCGTTGATCACGCTGACAAGCCGCACGCCAAGCGTCACCGGCGGATGCCACGACGTGTCGACGACGCGCTGCAGGTCGTCGTCGGTGACGCCGGACACGTGCTTGGCGGTCTGGTCATAGGTCGCCTCGTGGTAGTCGGTCAGCAGGTCGGCCGAGGAGATGACCGCGGAGACGGCGGCAACCTGCTGGCTGGTGTGCCCGTAGCCGGTATCCATCGAGTTGGGCGCCAGCCCGAAGCGCACGGCCCATCCGTCCGCCGACCACACCTGCGGGACGCCGAAGGCGGCGGCGATGTGGTCGTCCTGCACCCGCGTCAGGTGCCAGATCAGCCAGCCGATCGGGTTGGCGTCCGCCGCGATCCGGTACGCCAGTTGCGCTTGGTTAAGGCCGTAGACGGTGTAGCTGACCGTTTCCCGTATCCGGCCGAACGCGTCAACGAGCACGTCGGCGCTGCTCATGGCATCCTCCTCGGGCATCTGCGGATGACATCGATCACTTGACAATACGACGGGCGCGGCCCCGCGTCCGACCGCCGGGTACCCGGCCGCGCCAGGCCCCGCCCACGGTCACCGCGGTCACCACACTCACCGCGGTCACCGCGGTCACCGCGTCGGCAGCGTCGGCCACGGCCGCACGACGGCGACGTCGGCGACTGTCTCGGGCAGCCGGCGCATGGCGGTGACGCGCCGTTCGGCGAGCTTGGCCGGGTGCCCGGTCAGATCGCGGTCCACCCAGACCGAACGCAGGCCCATCCTCGCGGCGGGAAAGATGTCATGCACCCAGCTGTTCGCCACGTGGACCCAGTTCTCGGCGCTGGCGCCGGTTATGTCGGCAAATTTCCGGAAATGCGCCAGGTCCGGCTTGTACGACCGCACCTGCTCGGCCGTCACCACGAGGTCGAACGGCACCGGCAGCTTCGACGCGGTGCTCGCGAACAGGTCGTCGTCGCAGTTGGTGAGGATCGCCAGCCGCCACCCGGCCGCGGCCAGGGCCGCGAGCGCCGGGCCCGCGTCCGCGAAGACCGTCATGTCCGGCCACGCGTCCACCAACGCCGCCGACCGCTCCGAATCAAGCCGGACCCCGACCCGCCGCGCCGCCAAGCGCAGCCCCGAGGTGAGGATGTCCCGGTAGCTCAGGTACCTCGGCCCGGCCTCGAGCACCAGCTCGGCCTGGTGGTAGGCGGTCAGCAGGGCCGCGACTGCCGACCCGGCGACTGGTTCCAGCGCCCGTCGCATGCACGTGTTCCAGTCCGCGATCGTGCCGTAGCAGTCGAAGGTCAGCCACCGGTCGCCGGCCATCCACACCTCCCGCGCGTCACTAGCCCCTGGATTACTCCCCAGTAGGTGCCCGCGTCTACGGTAACTGTTGTTAACTCAACATGACCGGTGAAGCTCAGCACATTTAACGACAAATCCCGTCCGCGCCCGCACTTGCGCCGCGCCGGCGGAACCGGGACCAGCCACCCTACTTCGCCGCCTCGCGACGGGGCATGATCAGATAAGACAACCCGCCGACCAGGTTGACCAGGCAACCAGCGAGGAGGCACCGCGATGGCCGACGACGAGTTCCACTACGCCATCGGGTTCGGTAACGAGTTCGCCAGCGAGGCGGTCGAAGGAGCCCTTCCGGCCGGCCGCAACTCCCCGCAGCAGGCGCCGCTGGGCCTGTACGCCGAACAAATCAGCGGCACCGCCTTCACCCAGCCCCGCGCCACCAACCGGCGGACCTGGGTGTACCGCATCCTGCCGAGCGCCAGGCACGCCCGCTTCAGCAGGATCGACAACAAGACCCTGCGATCCACGCCGTTCGACGAGATCGAGCCTGACCCCAACCGGCTCCGCTGGGACCCGCTCCCGCTCCCCACCGAACAGGACCCGCGTGACTTCATCGACGGCCTCTACACCCTCGGCGGCAACGGCGACGTCAGGACCCGCAGCGGCATGGCCGTCCACCTGTACGCCGCCAACCAGGACATGCGGGACCGCTACTTCGTCAACGCCGACGGCGAGCTGCTCTTCGTGCCGGAGCTGAGCGCCCTCATCCTGCACACGGAACTCGGCCCCCTGCACGTCGCGCCAGGCGAGATCGCCGTCATGCCGCGAGGCATCAGGTTCCGCGTCGAACTGCCCGACGGCTACGCCCGCGGCTACCTGTGCGAGAACTTCGGCAACGCGTTCGCGCTCCCCGAGCGCGGCCCGATCGGCGCCAACGGCCTGGCCAACGAGCGCGATTTCAAGGCCCCGCACGCCGCGTTCGAAGAGCGCAGCCACACCGTCCAGGTCGTGCAGAAATTCGGCGGCAACCTCTGGGCCGCCGACTACGACCACTCGCCGCTCGACGTGGTCGCCTGGCACGGGAACTACGCCCCGTACAAGTACGACACCGCCAGCTTCATGGTGCTCGGCACGGTCAGCTTCGACCACCCCGACCCGTCGATCTACACCGTCCTCACGAGCCCCAGCGACACGCCAGGACTCGCCAACGTGGACTTCGTGATCTTCGCGCCGCGCTGGCTGGTCGGCGAGGACACGTTCCGCCCGCCGTGGTTCCACCGCAACGTGATGTCCGAATTCATGGGCCTGGTCCGCGGCGCCTACGACGCCAAGGCCGAGGGGTTCACGCCCGGCGGCGCCAGCCTGCACAACACGTTCGCCTCGCACGGCCCGGACGCGCAGACCTATGCGCAAGCGAGCACAGTCGATCTAAAACCGCAAAAACTCGACGACACGCTTGCCTTCATGTTCGAGAGCCGGTGGACGATCGTTCCCACGCGTCAGGCGATGGAGACAAAACACCGGCAGAAAGACTATGACGCGGCCTGGTCTGGATTGTCGCGGAATTTCCGTTAGGTTAATGCGCATGGCTGGTGCATACGTCAGGGTCGGGTCCGGCGACCATCATGTCCTCGCCCTGCACGGGTGGTTCGGGTCAGCGCTCGGCTGGGGCCACCTGCCTGATTACCTGAACACCACGGATTTCAGCTACGTGTTCGCCGACCTGCGCGGCTACGGGTCACGCAAGGACGAGCCCGGCCGCTACACGATGGCCGAGGCGGCCGCCGACGCGATCGACTTCGCCGACGACCTCGGCTGGGACCGGTTTTCGCTGCTCGGGCACTCGATGAGCGGGGTCGCGATCCAGCACGTGCTGCTGCAGGCGCCGCAGCGGGTGCGCCGGCTGGTCGGCGTGGCCCCGGTGCCGGCCAGCGGGCTGCCGCTGGGCGAGTCGGACTGGGCGCTGTTCGCCGGCGCCGCGACCAGCGCGGACAAGCGCGCCGCGATCGTCAACTTCGCGACGGGGAACCGGCTGACCCCGGCCTTCGTCTCCGCGATCGTCGGCCACTCGCTGGACAACGCCGACCCGGCCGCGCTGCGCGGCTACCTGGATTCGTGGGCCCGCGCGGACATCGTGGCCCAGGTCAAGGGCTCCGAGGTGCCCGTCAAGGTGATCACGGGCGAGTACGACCCGTCCCAGCCCGCCGAGTTCATGGAGCAGACCTGGCTGCACGTCTACCCCAACTCCGAGCTCGAGGTGCTCCGCGGCAGCGGGCACTACCCGATGTTCGAGACCCCGGTCGCGCTCGCCGTCTCGGTCGAGGAGTTCCTCGCCCGCGGCTAACGCCAGGTGCAAAAGCCCGTCGCCCGCCGCCCCGCGGCAATTCCATTCTTTTGTCCCGAACGATCCCGCCCGACTCTCCCCGCCTCCCTTTCAACCGCCAATTCCCCGCCCCCGGCCCGCATTCTGCCGCCCGCCTTCCGCCGGGCAATTCCCCCGTTCAGCCAGACGCCCTCTCCGCCCTCACCCGCCACTCCGCCCGTACCCGCCTCGCCACCGGCGCACCTGCCGCCGCCGGTCCCTCCGGCGCTGCGTACCAGCCGTCGCATCAGCACCTGGTCTCCACTTTGCACACTCCGTGACTATTTTCGCGATCGAAATGTCCGGAATGTCCATGCAGGAAGTGTGCAAAGTCGCACTCGTGTTGCGCATGAGGCTCCGCGGATTCTAAAAGTCCGCGACGGCGGGGATCACCTCGCTGCCGATGAATTCAAGCGGCGTCACGTCCCAGACGTCGATGACGGCGCCGATCGCCGCGTCGAAGCCGATCGCGGCGAGCGCGCCGAGCTCGTCCACGATCTGCTGCGCGCCCTTGCGCGCGTCGAAGTAGTAGTAGGCGGTCTTGTAGATGGAGTCGTAGTCGCGCCCGACGGCTTCGCAGTGCTGGCGCAGGATGTCGAGCTTGCGGGCCTCGTCGCGCCCTGCGAACAGGTTGCAGGCGTCGGCGTACTGCGCGACAAGCCGCAGCGTCTTCTTCTCCCCGCCGCCGCCGATCATGATCGGCGGGTGCGGCCTGGTCAGCGACTGCGGCGAGTTGAGCGGGCGCGCGAGCTGGTAATGCTTGCCGTGGTAGGGCGATTCGTCGCCGCGCCACATCTGCAGGCAGATCTGCAGCGTTTCCTCAAGCCGCTCGAAGCGCTCGGCGACCGGCGGGAACGGGATGCCGAGCCCGCCCGACTCCTCCTCGTTCCAGGCCGCGCCGATGCCCAGCCACGCCCGGCCGCTGGACAGCACGTCCAGCGTCGTCACGATCTTGGCGAGGACGCCCGGCTCCCGGTAGACCGTGCCGGTGACCAGGGTGACCAGCGTCGCCCTGGATGTGCACGCGGCCAGGTAGCCGAGCGTCGTGTACCCCTCGAGCATTTCCTTCTCGGCCGGACCGACCACGGGGATCTGGAAGAAATGGTCCATGACCGCGATGTACTCAAACCCCGCCTCGTCGGCGACCCGGCCGACGGTCGCGAGTTCCGCACCCAGCCGTTCCGGCCCGCGCGGGGTGCTGAAGTCCGGAATCTGCAAGCCGATCTTCATGACTTACCTCCCGCGCCTACCCTCTCACGGCGGGGGACAAAGGGGGCAGGCAGGCGGCCGGCGGCCGCCGCGGTCACGATCTCGGCCGGAGGCCGCGGTCACGATCTCGGCCGGAGGCCGCGGTCACGATCTCGGCCGG
This sequence comes from Trebonia sp., assembly GCA_030038035.1. The sequence goes on along the minus strand of JASHPP010000100.1, from coordinate 1,141 downwards.
CGGCCGCCGCGGTCACGATCCCGCGGCGATGGCGGCGGTGTCGATGCGCCGCCACGTCGCGCCGCCGTCGACGGTGGCGTAGACACGGCTGCCGCCCGCGATCTGCAGCCAGGCGTGCGTGGCGTCGGTGGCCTGGATCGCCGGCGGTTGCTGGCTGCCGGCCGGCACGGGCCAGCTGCCGGCGAGCCGCGCCCAGTGCCGTCCCCCGTCGGTGGTCCGGTAGACGACCGTGCGCGTCCCGCGCACCGCGGTAGCCCAGCCGACCTGCGCGGAGGGGAAGCTGACCGACACCGTGGTAAGGCCGCAGATCTGCCCGGGGTTGGCCGCGCCGGACAGCGCGGAAACCTGCGACCAGCGCGCGCCGCCGTCGGTGCTGCCGTCAAGCAGAAGCGTCCCGCTGCTGGTGATGACGGGTTCGAGCAGCGCCTGCGGCGAGCCGGCGGGCAGCCCGAACGCCGATCCGGCCGGAGCGGCGATGGCGGACCGCTGCCATGTCCGGCCGCCGTCGGCGGTCCGGTACAGCGCTCCGCTGCACACGCCGCCGCCCAGCCAGCCGACCTCGCCGCCCGGCTCGAACCTGATCTGGCCGGGTTCCGGCAGGGCGGCTCCGCCGTGCTGGCCCCTGAGGCTGGCCACCAGGTGCCAGCTGGTCCCGCCATCGGTGGTGGCATACAGGAACTCCGCCGGCGCGTTGGCGATCGTGACCACGAGCCAGCCGCGGGACGGCGTGACGAACTGCGCGACGTCGGAGTCCCCGGCGGCCATGCCGTGGCCGGGCACGGTGGAGGCATGCCACGTGTGCCCGCCGTCGGTGGTCCGGTAGAGCGTCTCGGCCAGCGTGTTGACGTTGAAGACCAGGTACCAGGCGTCCTGGCGGCCGAGGAAGAACACGTCGTCGCTGGCGGTCCAGGCGGCGGTCTTCGGCCCGATGACGGCGAACGACCGGCCGTAGTCGGCGCTGGCCACCAGCCGCGCGTAGCCCGCCGTCACCGGCCCGGTGCCCAGCCCGGCCAGCCCGAAGCCGGGCCCGGACAGGTCCATCAGGTCGAACAGCTCCGACGGGCTGGCCGCCGCTGTCCGGGCGGCGGGCGGCGTGGCCGCGCCGGACCCGGCGGCCGCCGCGGTACCGCCCGGTCCCGTG
>JASHPP010000099.1 GCA_030038035.1 Trebonia sp. | reverse complement strand
CCCGCCGGGATGCCGCGCTGGCTGGCCGCACGCCGGGCGGCGGCCCGGCCGGACCAGGTGCCGGAGGCGACACACCAGGCCGAGTTGGGCTGGCCGCCACCGGAGCTGGCACCGACGATCGGCTCGCGGCTGGCGACGTCGCCGGCCGCGAACAGTCCTGGCACGCCGGTCTGGCAGTCCGCGCCGGTGAGCGCGATGCCGCCGGTGCCGCGGATGGTTCCCTCCCCGCGCAGCGTGACGGGGAACGGGTCGCGGAACGGGTCGATTCCGCGGCGCAGCAGCGGGAGCAGGAAGTTGGGCTGGACGTGCCGCAGCTTCTCCCTGGCCGGCGACGGCATCCGGTCGAGCACCACGGTGACCGGACCGCGAGCCAGCGCCCTGGCGATCATCGGGATGCCGGACTTGTAGGTGTCGAACGCGAGCTCGGTGCCGTCGCAGTCCCGGTAGGTTCCGTACATGAACGGGATCGAGCGCGTCATCGTCGAGTGCGCGGCCGACACGGTGTAGTAGCAGGAGAACTCCATCCCGCCGAACTTCGCGCCCGCCTCGGCCGCCATCAGGTGACCATCGGCGGTGTTGTTGTGCGCGCCGAGCAGCCGGGAGAGAAACGCGGTGCCGCCGGTGGCGAGGATCACCGCCGCCGCCCGGCAGGTCCAGCCGCCGCCATCCTGCATCCGGATGCCTGCCGCGCCGGCCACCGACCCGTCGCTGTGCAGCAGCAGCTGCGTCGCGGGGTGGTGGTCGAGGACCGTCACTCCCGCGCGGCGGACGCGACCGCGCATCAGCCGCATGTACTCAGGACCGCGGACGCTGGTGGCGCGGTTGGGCTGCCCGTCCCTGACGGGCCACGGGTAGTACCTGTCAATCTCGGGCAGCCGCTGCCAGGCCACCTCCATCGTCCGGTACATCCACGCCGGATCGGTCAGGTCGCCTCCGGCGCTGCTGCGCGCGGCCACCTCCGCGGCGCGGGCGGCCGGCGGCAGGTACCAGTGCCCCACGCCCGCGGTGGCGGTCACCCCCGAGGTCCCGCAGTAGCCCTTGTCGACGAGGATCACGTCCGCGCCCTGCTCGGCGGCCGAAAGCGCGGCCCAGGCGCCGGCCAGGCCGCCGCCGATCACCAGCACTCCCGCGCCCAGTGCGGCGTGCTCCGCTGTGCCGGTCACCCAGCGACCTCCTCGGAACGGCAGGTATTTCCTATTATTATGATCGAAATAGATGAATACTGGAAGAGGCGCTCGCGGCGGAGCATCACGAAAGACCGACATTAGGCTGGGGCCGTGACCGAGTCTTTCCCCTCCGCGGTCCTGGGCCGGCGGCGGCCGGATGCCTGGCTCCTTGTCCGCGTGGGGCGCCGCACGCTCGTGGAGTCGCTGTATCTGCTCACCGCGCCGGTGATCGCCGCGGCTGGCCTGCTGCTCGTGCTCGGCGGGCTGTGCGCTGCCACGGTCGGCGCGCTGCTGCCGGGCGGGTCGCGGCTCGTGGCCGGCGCGCTTGGACCGGCGCGCTGGTTCGCCGACGTGGAACGGTGGCGGATCGCACAAGTGCGCCTCGCGGCCGCCGGGGCGAAGGGCCAGGGCCGACGGCGGAGTCGCGAACAGGCCGCCACCGCGTCCGACCCGGACCTGTGGCTCGACGTCGCGCACCCGGTGGTGGTGTTCCCTGTCGCCCTGGTCACCTCGGTGGTGACGGCGCTGTGGTGGTTCGTCGGCATCGGTGCCGGCACGGACGTCCTGCGCGATCAGGACACCCCCGCCGGGTCGATGCGGCCGGAGACCCTGTACGCGGGCAGCGCCCAGTACCACATCGCGATAAGCCTGGGGCTGATGTCACCGGGCCAGCGGATCGCCTTCGGGACCGCGGTCGGCCTGGCGCTGCTGCTGACCCTGCCGCTGGTGACGCGGGCGTGCGTCGCCGCCCAGGCTGGCCTGGGGCAGGCGCTGCTGTCTGACGCGTCCGCGTTGCACCGCCGGATCAGGGGTCTTGAGCAGGAGCGGGACACCGCCCGGGCGCAGACCGTCGCCGCGGTGACGGCCGAGGCGGCGGCGCTGCGCCGGCTCGAACGCGACATCCACGACGGACCCCAGCAGCGGCTGGTCCGCCTGGCGATGGAACTGGGCCGCGCCCAGCACCACTTCGACAGCAGGCCGGAGGCCGTCAGGGAGGCGCTCGCCGACGCGATCGTCCAGGCCCAGGAGGCGCTGGAGGAGCTGCGGGTCCTGTCGCGCGGCATCGCCCCGCCGATCCTGGCCGACCGCGGCCTGCCCGCGGCGCTCGCCGCCCTGGCCGCGCGCTCGACCGTGCCCGCTGAGCTTGCCGCCGGTCCCCTGGATCGCCGGCTGGACGCTGCCGTCGAGACGGCCGCGTATTTCGTGGTCGCCGAGGCCCTGACCAACGTGGCCAAGCACAGCCACGCCCGCCAGTGTGCGATCGGACTGCGCCACGGCGAGGGAACGTTGCGGGTGTGGGTAACGGACGACGGGGTGGGCGGCGCGGCGCTTGATAAGGGACACGGGCTGCGGGGGCTGGATGACCGGCTGCGCGCGGTCGGCGGCTCGCTGCGGGTCGTCAGTCCCCGCGGCGGGCCGACGACGGTCACCGCGGAACTGCCGTGCCGCTGACCCCGCACGAGACGGCGCCCGGGTCGCCGCCGCGCCGCGCGGCCCGCGACCGGCTGCGGATCGTCGTGGCCGACGACGCGGTGCTGCTGCGCGAGGGCCTGGTCCGCCTGCTCGCCGAGGACGGTCACCAGGTGGTGGCCGCGGTCGGTGACGGCCCCGCCCTGGTCGAGGCGGTGCTCACCCACCGCCCTGACGTGTCGGTCGTCGACGTGCGGATGCCGCCAACCCACACCGACGAGGGCCTGCGCGCCGCGATCACCGCGCGCTCGCACCTGCCAGGCGCGCCCATGCTGGTGCTCAGCCAGTACGTGGCGGCGTCCTATGCCGCCGACCTGCTCGCGGACGGCTCCGGCGCGGTCGGCTACCTGCTGAAGGACCGGGTCTCCCGGGTCGGGGAATTCCTGGAGGCCCTGGACCGGGTCGCCCGCGGCGCGACGGTGCTCGACCCCCAGGTCGTCGCCCAGTTGCTGGCCGCTCACCGCAGGGACGACCCCCTAGGGGCGCTGACCGCGCGTGAACGCGAACTCCTGGCCCTGATGGCCGAAGGCCATTCCAACACGGCGATCGCGCAGCGGCTCGTGCTCTCCGCCAGCGCGGTGGAAAAGCACATCGGCAACATCTTCGCCAAGCTCGGCCTGCCGCCCGACGATTCACAGCACCGCCGGGTGCTCGCCGTCCTGGCCTATCTCAGGGCCTGACGGCGGGTTAGGTGGGGCAGGCCCTACCCCAGGTGTCCGGCACGCTCCGGTGACCCAGCCGCACCGCCGCGGAACAGTGGTCGGCATGACGGTCCCGATGATCGAGGCACGAGGCCTCGTCAAGCGCTACCGGTCCACGCTCGCGGTGGACAACCTGAGTTTCGATGTCCGCCCCGGGACGGTGACCGGGTTCCTTGGCCCGAACGGCGCGGGCAAGTCCAGCACGATGCGCATGATCATGGGCCTGGACCGGCCGGACGCGGGACAGGCCTGGATCGGCGGGAAGGCGTACGGCGACCTGCGCTGGCCGCTCCGCGAGGTGGGCGCGCTGCTCGAGGCCAAGGCGTTCCACCCCGGCCGCACGGCCCGTGCCCACCTGACGGCGCTCGCCGCAAGCAACGCGATAGGCCAGCAGCGGGTCGAGGAGGTGCTCGCCATCACCGGCATCGGCAAGGCCGCGGACCGCCGTGCCGGGAAGTTCTCGCTCGGCATGTCCCAACGGCTGGGTATCGCCGCCGCCCTGCTCGGCGACCCGGGGGTGCTGCTGCTCGACGAGCCGGTCAACGGCCTGGATCCTGAGGGCATCCGCTGGATCCGCACCCTGCTGCAGAACCTCGCGGCCCAGGGCCGGACGATCCTGGTCTCCAGCCACCTGATCAGCGAGATCGCGCACACCGCGGACGCGCTGATCGTGATCGGCCGGGGCCGGCTGCTCGCGCAAACCACGGTCGCCCGGCTGTCCGCCCGCGGCGGCTCCCTGGAAGAAGCGTTCTTCCGGCTGACCGACCGCGTCACCGACTATCCGGGGAGCCTGTGATGACCAGGACGCCGCTCGGCAACCGCGCCGCCGGCCACGCCCGCGGCGGCTACGGTTTCCGCACCGTGGCGCGGATGGAGTGGCGCAAACTCCGCACGGTCCGCTCCACCTGGTACATCGTGGCCGTCTTCGCGGCCAGCATGACCGGCCTGGCGATGCTCGTGCTGAGCCATGAGGGCTACGCGCAGCTGTCCGCCGCCGACCGCGCGTCCTTCGACCCGACCCACGACTGCTTGATCGGGCTCGTGCTCGGCCAGTTGCTGCTCGGCACCCTCGGCGTGCTGGCGATCACGACCGAGTTCTCCTCGGGGATGATCCGCGCTACCTTCGCCGCGGTGCCCAGGCGTCCGCTCGTGCTCGCCGCGAAGGCGGCGGTGCTCGGGGGCGTCACGCTGGCGGCCGGGGAGATCGCTGCCTTCGCGGCGTTCTTCGCCGGCCAGGCGATGCTGCAGGCCCCGGCCCCGCACGCGACGCTGGGCCAGCCCGGCGTGCTGCGCGCGGTGCTGATGGGCGGCGCCTACCCGGCGCTGATCGCGCTCATGGGACTGGGCATCGGCGCGTTCATCCGGCACACCGCCGGCGCCATCTGCGCCCTGGTCGGCGTGCTGTACGTGCTGCCGCTGCTGTTCATAACCCCCTCGATCCAGAACACGGCGCAAAAGTTCCTGCCGCACCCGATGGCGGCGAACTCGCTGACCGCGGTCAAGCCGGTCGCGGGCATGCTGGCGCCCTGGCTGACTTTCGCCCTGCTGTGCGGGGTACGCGCTTGGCGCGCTCGCGGCCGGGGCGTGGGCACTCACCCGCCATGACGCCTGAGCCGCCGCGATCGCGCTTGGTTGCTACAGGATGACGAGGTCGTCGCGGTGGACGACCTCGCGTTCGTACTCCTGGCCGAGCTTGCTGGCCAGCCAGCGAGTCGACCTGCCCATCAGGCCGGGGATCTCGCCGGCGTCGTAGTTCACCAGGCCGCGGGCGACCACCGTGCCGTTCTCGTCGCGCAAGTCGACGGGATCCCCGGCGTCGAACGCCCCGTCCACGCCGGTGATGCCGGCCGGCAGCAGCGACGCGCGGCGGCCCACGACCGCCTCGACCGCGCCGCGGTCAAGCCGCAGGCTGCCCCGGGCGACCGCGGCGTGCGCCAGCCACAGCAGCCGGGTCGCGGGGCGCTGCCCGGTGGGCGCGAAGTAGGTTCCCGTCGCTTCCCCGGCAAGCGCCGCGGCGGCGGCGGGCGCCGCCGCGACCACGGTCGGGATGCCGGCCGACGTCGCGATCACCGCGGACTCCACCTTCGTGGACATCCCGCCGGTGCCGACTCCCTCGCCGCCGCGGCGCCCGGCCCTGATGCCCGCGAGGTCGGCCGGGCCGCGCACCACGTCGATCCGGCGCACCCGGCCGCGGCGCGGGTCCCCGTCGTACAGGCCGTCCACGTCGGACAGCAGGATCAGCGCGCTCGCCCGGGTGACGTGGGCGACGAGCGCCGCGAGGCGGTCGTTGTCGCCGAACCGGATCTCATCGGTCGCCACCGTGTCGTTCTCGTTGATCACCGGGACCATGCCGAGCTCGAGCAGCCGGTCCAGGGTGCGCTGCGCGTTGCGGTAGTGGCCGCGGCGCATCAGGTCGTCGGCGGTCAGCAGCACCTGGCCGGTACCCAGGCCGTGCCTGGCGAACGCGGCGGTGTACCGGCCGATCAGCAGTCCCTGTCCGACGCTGGCGGCGGCCTGCTGCGTGGCGAGGTCGCGGGGCCTGCGCCGCAGGCCGAGCGGCGCCATCCCCGCGGCGATCGCCCCTGAGGAGACCAGCAGCACCTGGCCGCCGCCGCGCACCCGGCCGGCCAGGGCGGCGGCCAGCGCCGCGATCCGCGCGTCGTCGATCGCGCCGTCGGCGGTGGTCAGCGACGACGAGCCGATCTTCACGACGGTCCGCGCCGCGGCGGCGACGTCGGGACGGGCGGCGGCGCCCGGCGCGGCGCTTTCCTCCCCGGCGGCCTCGGTCACCCGGTCATCCCCCAAGCCGCCAGTCCGTGCCGCGCGGGCCGCGGGCGTGCCCGCCGCCGGCCGGCAGCGTCGGATCCCAGTCGAAGACGACCGCGTCGTCGAGGTCCCCGATCAGCACGGTGTCGCCGGGCTCGGCGCCCGCGTCGGCGAGCGCCTCCTCGACGCCGAGCCGGGCCAGCCGGTCCGCGAGGTACCCCACCGCCTCGTCGTTGCCGAAGTCCGTCTGCCGCACCCAGCGGGCCGGCTTGTCGCCGCGGATCAGGTACGCGCCGTCCGGCGTGCGCACCACCTCGAAGCCGGGCTCGCTGACCGCGGCCGGGCGGATCACCAAGCGAGCCGGCTCCGCCTCCGTGCGCGCGGCGCGGGCCTGCGCCACCAGGTGCGCCATCGCGAACTTCAGCTCGCGCAGCCCCTCGGTGGTCGCGGCGGAGACCTCGTAGACGGCCAGGGCGCCCGACCCGCGCGCGGTCAGCTCGGGCTTGACCAGGTCCGCGAGCTCGCGCGCCGCCGGGACGTCGATCTTGTTGAGCGCGACAAGCCGGGGCCGGTCCGCCAGGCTCTGGTCGTAGCTGGCCAGCTCCGCCTCAATGATGTCCAGGTCCGAGATGGGGTCGCGGCCGGGTTCGGTCGTCGCGCAGTCGAGCACGTGCACCAGCGCCGAGCAGCGCTCGACGTGCCGCAGGAAGTCATGGCCAAGGCCCCTTCCCTCGCTGGCGCCGGGAATCAGCCCGGGCACGTCCGCGACGACGAACTGCACCTCGCCGGCCTCGGCGACCCCGAGGTTGGGGATGAGGGTGGTGAAGGGGTAGTCCGCGATCTTCGGCCGGGCGGCGGAGATGGCGGCGATCAGCGAGGACTTGCCGGCGTTGGGAAAGCCGACGAGGCCGATGTCCGCCACGGTCTTCAGCTCGAGGGTGAGCTCGCGCTGCTCCCCCGGCTCACCCTTCAGCGCGAAGCCGGGCGCCTTGCGGCGGGGGGACGCCAGCGCCGCGTTGCCCAGCCCACCGCGGCCGCCCGCCGCGGCGACAAAGCGCGTCCCTGTGCCCACCAAGTCCGCCAGAACCTGGCCGTCGCTGGAGAGAACGACGGTACCGTTCGGAATCTTGATGATGAGATCGGTGCCGTCAGCCCCGTTACGGTTCGAGCCGGCGCCTTGTTTGCCGTTTCCCGCCTTGCGCACGGGGCGGCGGTGGAAGTCGAGCAGCGTCGCGGTGCTCGGGTCCACTTCGAGGATCACGTCGCCGCCGCGGCCGCCGTTGCCGCCGTCCGGGCCGCCGAGCGGCTTGAACTTTTCCCTGTGGACCGAGGCGCAGCCGTTCCCCCCGTGGCCGGCCTGCACCCGCAGCGCGGCGTG
>JASHPP010000738.1 GCA_030038035.1 Trebonia sp. | reverse complement strand
GCGATCCGGTCGGTGATCGCGCTCATCCGGTCGAGTTCCTCATCCAGCTTCCCCTTCTCCATCGTCGCGTCTTCCTCGCGCTTGAAGTGGGTGAAGACACCCGAGCAGACGCTGCCGGCGAACGACTGCGCGGGCACGAACATGCCGGCCTGCATCATGAGCTGCGCCTGGCCCACGGCGCGCAGGAACGTGGACTTGCCGCCCTGGTTCGCGCCGGTGATCATGATCAGCTGCCTGCCGTCCGCGGCCACGTCGTTGCCGACGACGCCGTCGTCCGCGCTATCCGCGCCGTCCGCGCCCTCGGTGCCGGCGCCGAGGGCAAGCGCGAGGCCCGCGTCGTACAGGCCGCGGGCGGACAGCCGGTCCCCGTGCATCCCGGCCGGCACCGGGTAGCACACTGGCTGGCCACTGGCCGTGAGCCGCTCGCGCAGGTTCAGGCAGCCGAGGTAGAACCCGAGCTCGGCGCGGAGCAGCTGGTAGAAGCTCTTGATATGGTCGGTCGACTGGGCGAGCGAGTTCGCGGTGTCGTTGACGCCCCGGCTGGTCAGTTCGGACAGCGCGCGCAGCCCCGCCTCGTCCCGCTCGGCGACCGTGAAGCCGAACGTGGCGCGGTTCATGGCCGGCAGCCGGTCCCGCCAGCCCCGGCCCGCCGGATGCCGGCGCAGCACGTAGCCGGCTCCCTTGTTCCCCTTGCCGAGCCGCGCGCTGACCAGCGCGCCGCGGCGGAAGTCAAGGTCGGCCAGGTGAGCCTCCATCTCGGCGAAGTACCCGTCGGTGAGCTCGCCGGCGAGCATCGCGAAAAACCGGGTGAACCCCTCGGAGCGGAAGCCCGGCGCGTGCTTCGCGGCCAGGTCCGCCAGCCGGTGCAGCGACTTCACGTACAGCGCCATGAGCTGCCTGGAGCGCCGCAGGATCGTGTCGGGCGACTCGCGGAACAGGAAGCCGAACACCTGCCGCTCCGCGCTGATCGTCTCGACCGCCAGGTTATACAGGTCACGGACGGCGACGGGGTGGGCGACGCAGTCGGCCAGCACGTGCTGGCGGTAGGTGATTTCCGCCGGGCTGGCCAGCCCCGAGTGAATCCCCTGCCGGGCGACGGCGAGCAGGAACGCGTCGCCGTCGGCCATCGCCTCGACGAGCGGGCCAAGCTCCAGGTCCGTGGCCAGGTCGGGCTCGTTGGACGGCAGCTCGCCCGCGGGGTTGAAGTCGCGGTCCGGGTACATCAGGAAGGCCTTCATGCTGCCCTGCCTCCCGCCTGCCCGCTCATGCCAGGCGCTCCTTCAGCTGAGGGTACGTCAGCCCGTACTTGCGCGCGATCGCGGTCGCGTAAGCGAGCCCGTCGGCGGGTTTGCGCACGATCCGGTAGGTGCGCTCCGCCGGGTTGTCCGGCACCACCGTGCCCACCATGGACACGCATGCCTCGTTGAGCGAGGCCAGCTCGTCGACGAACGTGACGTACAGGCCGAGCAGGCCCAGCCCTATCATCGTCTCAAGCACCCGCTCGCCGATGAACCGGGCGTCCCGCAGCGTGGTGGAGGCAAAGCTCTCGTTCATCACCAGCAGGCTGCTCCCGGTCGCGCTGCCGAGCACCTCCCGGATCCGGATCAGCTCGTCCTCCAGCTTGCCGCGCAGCGTCGCCAGGTCTTCCTCCCGCTCGAAGTGGGTGAAGACGCGGTCCGGCAGGAACAGCCGCGCCCGCCGGGCGGGGACCGGGTAGCCGAGGCTGGCCAGGTAGTGCAGCTGGCCGAACATCCGCGCGAACGTCGTCTTGCCGCCGTGGTTGGGCCCGGTCACCACGAAGATCCTCTCCGCGCCGGACAGCCGGAAGTCGTTGGTGACCACGGCCGTGGACCTCGGTACGAGCTTGGCGGCGAGCGCGAGGTCGAACGCCGCCTCCACGTCGGTTTCCTTCTCGCCGGCCGACACCCGCGGGTGGCAGAACTCCAGGCCCGCCTCCTTCAGCGGCGCGATGTGGTCCAGGTAGGCGAGGTAGAACTGGACCTCACGGTCGAAGGCGCTCACCGTGTCGTCGCGGAATTCCGCGTGCCGCTCGCAGAAGCCGTCAAGCGCGCCGAACACGTCGGGGAACAGCCGGGCTACCCGGTCGGCGATCTGTTCCTCCACGTGGTTCATCTCCGGCCAGTTCGAGAACTGGCCGTGGTAGTCCTTGACCGCTCCCCCGGCGAACTTCGCGAACGTCGCGACGACGTCCGCGCTGAAGTCGGCCTCGCCGTCGTACCGCGTGACGGTGACCCGGTTACCCCGGATGTTGACGCAGTACCGCACCCCGTCAAGCGCCCCGGCGACCTCGTCGGCCTCGGCCGCCAGCCCGCCGAACTCCGCCGAATCGGCGTAGCCGGCCAGGTACTCGCGGAACGCGGTGAGGCCGCGCGAGGACAGGTCTGCCGCACCGAACGCGGCGGCAAGCGCGCGCACCGCCGCGCAGTAGCCGCGGGCCGCGTCGAGGAACCAGGCCTCCTTCTGGTACCGGTAGCGGAGCTTGCGCGCCTGGGCGAGGCCATCGCGCACGGTCCGCATCCGCTCCGCGAACTCGGCGATGGCCGTGGCGGTCGCATCGACGTACAGGTCCCGCAGCACCGCGTGCCGGTATTCCACCGCCGCGGCGTCGCGCAGCGGAATGCGGAACAGCGGAGTCAGGTCATACTGCTCCCGGCCGGCCGCCACCGCCGCGAACACCTGGTCCAGGTTCAGGTCCGGGAAGAACGACGGTTCCGCGGGCTCGCCAGCCTCGACGGGCTGCCCGAACAGCACGCTAATAAGCGGCATGACAAAGTCACCCCAACCTCCACCGGCTCCTTGATCCGGCAGAAGCCATCAGCCGGGGCGGCGGTTCAGGTGGGCTTCATCACCTGTCCCAATTGTACGTCATTACATCGGCCCGGCTATCGCGGCCCGATGCTCCGCAGGTCCGGGGACAGCAGGTCCGCGACCCGGGTGCACGGCCAGGCGGCGCGCCGCCGCTGCGTCTGCTCCGGTGTTTCCTCCATGACCGCCAGGTAGTCGTCCGGGCCGTCCCAGCGCGGGCACTGGCCGTGCAGCGGGCACGGGCTGCTGGCTGGCCGGCCGGCCGGCCTGCAGGCCGGGCGGGAACCCGACCGGAACGTCATGAGCGCCCGCCAGATGAGCAGGACCTCGTCATCGCTTACCTTGGCCACGGCGGCCCCCAGGGCATCCAGGAAGGGACCGTTGGCGGCGTCTCCGCGTTCTCGGCGGGCCCCTCCGCCGTCAGCTCACGGTAGCGCAGCCGGCCTGGCGTGGCCGACGGTGACGCGCGCCTCACCCTCCGAGTCCCAGGCAGCACACTGGTACCGGTAGACTGGCGAGCGTCCAGATGACGTCCTGGCGTGGGGGTCTCGGCCCCCCGAACCGCCGCGAAGCCGCGGCTTATGGCTGCTGAGCTCTGGATGCAACCGTGACCGAGGAGTCTTCCCGCGTGCCCCAGTCGCCTGCCGGCGCGATCCTCGCCCCGCCGGTGCTGTCCGGCCGCGATGCCCGCGGGCGGCGCGCTCGGGACGCTGCTGCGCGCCGCCGGGATCGGCGGCGCGACCACCCTGCGCGGCGTCTGGGGCTTCCACGGCGACCACGCCCCGCACGGTGACCGCCTGCTGCAGCTCGGCCGCCGCGTCCCCGCGGTCACGATCGTGGTGGACACCCCCGAGCGCATCGCCGCCGCGTTCTCCGCGATCGACGAGCTCACCGGCGAGCAGGGCCTGGTCACCAGCGAGACCGTGCCCGCCAGGCGGGTGAGCGCGGTCCGCGCCGCGGCCTGACGCCCGTCGTATTGTCAGCCGCCGCGCTGCCTAGTAGCGTCACGAGCAGAGGTGATGGGACTCACCTGCGCGCCAAACGCGGAGTCGCCCGCTAATGGTCCCTACTCCGGCGACGGTTTAGGGAGAGGCGTCGTGTTCACCTCGATGATTGTGTTGCGCGTGGCCGCGCCGGCCGCGGTGTGATCCGCGTGTCGCTGTCTGCCAGGGACCAGCGGATTCTCGACGAAATCGAGCAGGACTTCGCGGCCACCGAGCCGCGCCTCGCTCGTGCCCTCGCGGCCGGGCGGCCGCCGGGACCTGGCCGCGGTCTTCGCCCGGCCGCCGCCCGCAACCGGCCAGGTCGCGGCATATCGCCCCCCGTGCTGGTCGTCTCCTGCCTGGGAGCGGGCGTCGCCATGCTGGCTGCCGGGCTGGTCCTTGGCATCGTGGCCCTAGCCTGTGCGGGTTTCGTCATTACCCAGGTCAGCCCGGTCCTGGGCTACCTATGCCACCGAGTCAGCCTGGCCAGCCTGTGAGCGGCCATCGTCCTAGTCGTCGATCAGCCGGGCGCAGGCACCGAACAGGCGCAGGTCGGCGCCGATCGCTGACTGGCGGCTGAACGCGGCGATATCACCATCGGACAGCGAGTTCCAGCACAGCCGGTCGGCCAGCGCCAGTGCCCGCGACACCTCGACTGCCAGCCAGGCAGCCGGCCTGGTCTCGACCTCGCGGCGCAGGTTCGCTACATCACCAGAGGCGGCGTGCTGCGCGACGGCCTGCAACAGCCCCAGCCGCACCGACAGCTCACCGATGAGATAGTCCTGGGTCATCTGCGGCTCACGTCCCCTTCGTGACAGGGACCGTTGGCGTCCGCATTCGAAGGCGAGCCCCTCCGCCGCCGTCCACGATACCTGACCAGCCGGGAGCCGCACCCGCCTGGCTCAGCCGGTGCAGCCAGGGGCGCAGGCGCTGGCGCGGATTAGGCGGGCACCCCTCCGCCGCCGCTCATTCCAGCCAAGCCGCCCCGGGGCTGATCTGGCAGAATGGGCACGCACCGGGTGATGGGGCCCACCCCCGCAAACGCGGCCAGGCAAGACGGGCGCGCTGACGGTCCCTCGCCATTGAGCCGGGAGGTCCCGCATGCCGTCAACACCTCAGCGTGCCGTGGCGCCGAAGGCGCTGACGTTCGTGGTCATGGTCGGGATCATGAGCTTCTTCGCCGACTTCACCTACGAAGGGTCGCGCAGCATTATCGGCCCCTATCTGGGGTTGCTCGGCGCTGGGGCGTTCACGGTCAGCGTGGTCAGTGGGGCCGGGGAGTTCATCGGCTACAACATCCGGCTGCTGTCCGGGCCTGGCGCCGACCGGACCGGCCGGTACTGGCCGGTCACGATCGGCGGCTACATCGTGCAGATGTCGGCTGTCCCGCTGCTCGCGCTGGCCGGGAGCTGGCAGGTGGCCGCGCTGTTGATCATCGCCGAGCGGATCGGCAAGGGAATACGGAACCCGCCGCGGGACGCGATGCTCTCGCACGCGGCGAAGGAGATCGGCTACGGGAAGGCATTCGGGCTGCACGAGGCGCTCGACCAGTTCGGCGCCATGTTCGGCCCGCTCCTGGTCGCGCTGGTGCTGACCGTGAGCCATCAGGACTACAAGGCCGCGTTCGCCGCGCTGGCGATTCCGGCCGCCGTCATGCTGTCGCTGCTCGCGGTCGCCCGGCTGCTCTATCCGCGGCCGCGGGACCTGTCTGCCGACTCGGCCCAGCCGACCACCAGCCGTTTCCCCCGTGTTTTCTGGGTGTACCTGGCCGCGGCGGCGCTGGCCGGCGCGGGCTTCGCCGACTTCCCGCTGATCGCCTACCACTTCCAGCATGCGGGAACCGTGTCGGTGGACCTCACGCCGGTGTGCTACGCGGTCGCGATGGCCGTCAGCGGCACCGGGTCGCTGGTGCTCGGCCGCATCTTCGACCGGGCTGGCATCGGGGTGCTGGTCCCGCTGACGATCGTCTCCGCCGCGTACGCCCCGCTGGTGTTCCTCGGCGGCTTCTGGGCCGTCATGGCCGGCTCGGCGCTGTGGGGCCTGGGCATGGGCGTGCAGGAGTCGCTCATCCCGGCGGCGGTGGCGCCGATGGTCTCCGCTGACCGCCGCGCCTACGCCTACGGCCTCTTCACCGCCGCGTACGGCACGGCCTGGGTGCTCGGCAGCGTCGTGATCGGCGTCCTCGTCGACGTCTCGGCAGGCGGGCTCGTCGCGTTCTGCGTCGCCGCCGAGCTCGCCGCGATCCCGCTGATCCTCGCCGTCCGCCGCCAGACCAGGCCGAGGTTACGCGCCGCCGCCCGGCGCTCCGCACGCAGGTCGCCTGCCGCAATCGCCCGGCGGCAATGTGGCGATCCGTCCCGATCTGATCCTTTACCGGCTGTCTTCGGAGATCTATCCTCAGATCGGGTACGGCGGAGGGGCTCGCCGTAATTGCGGTTGCGCCAACGGTCCCTGTCGGAGAGGACAGGAGGCCGTGTGTCCGTGCCCATTCTTGACGCATGCCATCCATGCGTACCTGGCGCGAGCGCGGGATTGGCGTGCGCGTACTGCCAGGCGGACAGGGACGGCGACCCCGCCGGCAAGCTGCCGGCGGACGATGACCTGGAACCCGCCTGGCTGGCTCACCTGTACCTGTGCCGGGGGCTGTCGACCTACGCGGTCGCCCGGCGCACGGGGCTTGACCGGCAGCGGGTAACCAGGGTGCTGCGCGCGGCCGGCGTGCCGTTGCGGCCCCGCGGCGCTGGCCGGCTGCGCCCGGAGCGCCGGCCGGGCGATCCCCCTGACCTGCCGAAGCTCATGCGCGAACTGTATGCGGAAGCAAGGCTCAGCTCCCGGCAGCTCGCGGCGATTCTCGGCATGCCCGAGCGGACGGTCAGGGAGCGGCTGCGCCGGTACGGGATCAAGGCGCGCACCCGCGGCGGGTGGAACCGCGAGGACCGCACGGCGGTGCCCGCCGGCATCCTGCAAGTTCTCTACAGCGAACTGGGCATGACGGCGGCCGAGGTCGGCCAGTGCGCCGGGGTGTGCGTGGACACGGTGCTGCGCAGCGCGCACGCCCTGGGCCTGCCGGTCCGGTCGGGCGGCGCGATACCCCTGTCGGGCCCGCAGGAGATCGAGCTGGTCAGCGCCCTGTACGAGGATCCGCTTGTCGACGCGACGCTGACCGCGTACGGCGTCCCGCGCGTGCCACCCGGCGGCGAGGTCAGCCAGCGGTTCCCCGAGCCCGTGCCGCTGACCGCGCCGTTGGTCGAGGACCTGTACTGGACCTGCGGCGTCGGCCTGAACCACGTC
The DNA here is from genome assembly GCA_030038035.1 of Trebonia sp. The sequence continues at coordinate 445 of JASHPP010000738.1, read as the reverse complement.
GAGTTGCTTACCGGCCAGGCCGCGGAGAGCGTCCGCGGGTTCATGCGGCGGGCCGGCATCCCGCTGCGCGATCCAGGCGGCCGGAGCCCGTTCCTGCGGCGCTGGCGGGCATGCCAGCCGCAGCCAAGACCACATGAAACAAGCCACGCGGAGCGCGCGGCACGAACAAGTAAACAGTAAGGGAGATGCACAATGACGACATCCGACGCGATAACGGAGCAGGCGTCGACGCCGACGCCAGCCAAGGCGGGGATGGCCAACCCGGCGCCGTGGGCGGTGACCGCGTTCGCCACCACATCGTTCATGCTGGGCATGTACCAGACCGGCCTGCTGAACTCCGCGGGCGTGCCGATCGTGCTGCCCGCGGCGTTTTTCTTCGGCGGCCTGGTCCAGATCATCGTCGCGGTCCTGGAGTTCTCCCGGGGCAACCTGTTCGCAGGGTCGG
>JASHPP010000737.1 GCA_030038035.1 Trebonia sp. | reverse complement strand
CCTGCCGGACACGGCGGCGGCGTTCGCAGGCTCGCGCACCTGGCAGGCCGGGCCCGTGACCCACACGGTCGCGGCGCCGGCGCCGGCGCTGACCGGCTTCGAGATCGTGCTGGCCGGTGCCGCCCCTGACGACGAGGACGACGGCGACATCGCCGGCATCGGCGCGGGCTGGCGCGACCGCGCCGCCGAGCTCGACTATTTCGCCGCGACGGCGCGGCTGACCGGCGGCGACGCCGCCTGGGGGCTGCTCGCCGCCCGGCCTGGCGAGCGCCGCGGTTTCGTCGAGCGCTTCTGGGAGGGCGCGGTCCGCGGCACCGACGCGCTGTTCGCGGCCGGTGAGCCCATGCCTGCCGCCCTGCGCCGGCTCGCGGAGACGGCGGCGGACTGGCCGGCCGCCGTCGCCAGGTTCCGCGAGGCGATGGCCAAGGTCAATGCCCTGTCTTCGGAACGAACCGTGGCGGCTGCCTCGACGGCCCGCTTCTCCGGCCTGGAGGAGGCCGTGGAGGAGGCGTCCTGGGCGGCGGAGGCCGCCCAGGACAGGTACGCGGAACTGGCCGGGCGCCAGGCCGCGGTCGCCGCCGGCGCGGCGGCGGCCGAGGAGCTGCTGAAAGGCGCGGTCGCGGACGCGGCAGCGCACCAGGCGCGGCGGCCCGGCCTGCGCGCCGGGCTGCGCGCCGGCCGGGAGTGGCACGCCGGACGGGAGGCGCTGCGCGCCGCCTGCGCCGAGGCGGCGGGCGCGCGGGATGCCGCGCTGGCGCGCGCCCGGTCGCTGCGCGAGGACCTGGACGCCGCCCGGCGGGCCCGCACGCGGGCCGGGGACGAGGTGGCCAGGCTCACCGCCGAGATGGCGTCGGTACAGGCGGCGGTGGCGCGGGCGCGGGCGCGCTGGGGGGACCACGTGCCAGGCGGCCCGGCACAGGAGGAAACCGACGACGCCGCGCTGACCGAACGGCGGGAGACCTCCGCGCTCTGGGCGGACGAGGAGTTCGCCGCCGCGCGCACCGAGCTCTTCCTTGCCGCCCTCGCCCTGCACAAGACCCTTATCGCCGCCGAGGCGGGCACGTTCGAGCGGAACCTGGGCGCGCTGATCGACATGCTGTCCGCACCCGGCCTGGGCTGCCCGCCGGCCGAGGTCACGCTGGCCGCCTGGCAGTCGCTGTTCCTGGTCGTGCCGGTCGTCGCGGTGGCGTTCGCGTCCGTCGGCTCGCTGTTCGCCGGGCTCGGCCGCGGCTCGGTCGGCTGGCTGCTCGCCGAGCGGGCCGGGCAGGTGCCGCCGCAGCAGGTGCTCGGGGCGCTGTGGCGGGCCGAGCGCGCCGTGCTCGCCGGGGATCCGCTGCAGGCCATGCCGGCGGGCCCGCTGCCGTGGCGCGGGCAGCGGGCGCTCGCGTCGGCACTGGAGGTCGACGAGGAATGGGCGCCCGCCCGCAGCTGCGCGCAGCGGGTGGCGGACCGGCTTGCCAGGTACGGCACCTGGCTGCCGGTCGAGGCGCCGGACGGCTCGGGGCGCCTCTGGGTCGGCACCCCGTTGCGCGTGCACCGTCGCAGCGACCGGCCGATTGCCGACGCGTGCAACGAGATCGCCTACGACGGGCTGCTGACCTGCGGGACGCCGGAGCGGGAGGCCTTCCCCGGCACCGACGCCTGGTACGACGTGGGGCCGGGCGCGGCCGGGGAGGTGCTGTTGTCGGTACTCACCTCGCTGCGCGCGGCCGGCGTGCCGGCCGCGGAGGTGCGCGTGGTCAGCCCGTTCCGCGCGGTCGCCGCCGCGGCCGCCCGGGTGTACGGCGCGGTGTTCGGCGAGGTGAGCGCCGAGGAACTCCGGACGCGGGTCGGCGCCGTCGAGGCGGTGCGCGCCGGGGACGTGGTCATTCTCGTGCTCGGCGGCGACGCCGGCCGACCGGACGCGCGCGCCGCCGTCAGCCGGTCGCCCAACCTCCTGAACTCCGCGATCGGGCGGGCCAGGCGCCGGCTGTACGTCATCGGCGACCGCGCGGCGTGGGCAGGCCAGCCGTACTTCGAGGTGCTCGCGCGGCGGCTGGCCGACGCGGAGCCCGCGCGGTGCAGCGGCGGCTTCGAGTCCCCTGGCAGCCTCGCGGGGTAACGCGGGATGCCTCAGACCGGGATCAGCTCCACGTGGACGCCCGCGGCGCGCGCCAGCCCGAACAGGTCGTCCGGGTCGGACGTGAGGATGTGGTCACCGTCCTGGGACAGGCACACCAGCGCCGCGTCGATCGCGTCCGACCTGCCGCTGCGGCCCAGCAGGATTCCCGCGCGCCGCCCCAGCCGGTCATCGAGCGGGGTGACATCCACGTTGGCCAGGAGCTGGGCGACCGTAACCTGTCTGCCACTACCGCCGCGCCATACCTGGGCGACCACTCCGCCGTTCGTAATGGGAGGGCGCCCCGAAAGCCGCTCTTGCTTCACCAGCGCCGCAATCCTCCGGTTTCCGCGTTCGACCGCGACGAACGCCCCCGCGTCGAGGATCAGCATCACGCGACTCCCGTCTGCTGAGCATCTCCCCGGCTACCGCGGACAACGATGGCCCGCTCCCGCGCCCACCGCTGCGCCGCCTCCATCTCTTCTTCGGTTATCTCACCGTGCTCGGCTTCGTAAGCTGCGATGAACTCGTCAAGACCGCGGAGCCTGCGGTCGTGCTCCACCTTCAGGCGTATCGCATCGTTCGCCCAGGCGCTGACACTGTCGGCATCACCAGCGGCGACAGCTGCCTGGATTGCTTCAGCCAGCTTCGCGTGGGTATTGGGTGGGATGAGCGATGGCACGCAGGGCGCCTTCAAGCGCGGCGAAGCTGACGCGTTCCTGCTCCAAGCGGATGGCAGGACCCAGGGCGCCGGCGGCGAGCGAGCGGTAGAGGTCCTGCTCGGCGGGTGACAGCAGGTCAAGGGCGGCCGCCGTCGGGGACGGCTCGGTCACCCACTGGGATTCGTGGGCGAGCAGCGTGGCGCGGTCCATCAGCATCGAGCGGGCGTGCGGGAAGCAGTGCCGCAGCCGGTTCAGGATCGCGAACCCGTGGGTGTCGACGTCGCCCCAGTAGACGATGTCGAGGCCGGCCAGCCAGTCCAGCGATTCGAGTACCCGCACCGCGTACCCGCCGCCGAAGATCACGATCGCGTCCGCGGGGAGCGGGAAGGCGAGGTAGGTGATCTCGTTCTCCACGACGTAGGCGCGGGTGACCCCAGGCGGCGCGGCGGTGAACTCGTCCGCGCGGACGGTCAGCTCGGTGTAGGCGGCGCTTCCGGCCGGCGACCGGAAGCGCACGTAGCCCGGCTTGCGCGCGAACCCGTAGCGGCCCTCGAAGTCCGGGGCGCCCG
>JASHPP010000098.1 GCA_030038035.1 Trebonia sp. | reverse complement strand
CGGGGCGACACGCGCGCGCGGATCCAGCAGGTCGCGCTCGAGCTGTTCGCGGAGCAGGGGTATGAGCGGACGTCGCTGCGCGAAATCGCCGAGCGCCTCGGCGTGACGAAGGCCGCGCTTTACTACCACTTCAAATCCAAGGAAGACATCGTCCGCAGTTTCACCGAGGATCATTTCTGCCGGCTCGACGCGCTGATCGCCTGGGGCCGGGACCAGCCGCCGACCGCGCGCACCGGGCACGAGGTGCTCGACAGGTACATCACGATCCTGCTCGACGGCAGCGAGGTCTTCCTTTTCCTCGAGCGCAACCAGGCGTCGCTGAGCGGCTCCGACAGCGGTTCCGACGGGGGCAAGCACCGCTTCGGGCAGTTCCGGCCCAGGCTGAACGCGCTCGTGGAGATCATCACCGGCCCGAACGCGCCGCCGCGCGCGCGGATTCGCGCCGCCGCGGCGATCTTCGCCGCCAGCGCGTCGTGCATGTTCTTCATGCGCGAGACGCTGGAGCCAGGCACCGCGGACCAGGGCGGGCCGGACACGCTCCGCCTGCCGGACCGGGCGGAGCTGCGCGGGATCGTCTTGGAGCTGGCCGACGACCTCACCCGGGACATCGGCGCAGCGTAGCCGGTCAGCCACCGCATCGCTGCCGCGTTCCTGCCGCGATGCCCGCCCCGCCGGCGGCCGCCCGAGTCGATACGCGAACGTATCACAAAATATATAGACTTCCGCTGATTTGATTCCTTTTGCCCTGCTACCGTCCATCGCCAGGCTGAGCAAGCAGCCGATCTGAGCGGGGTGACGTAACGATGGATGACGCAAGGGTAATTGACGCCTCCGGTGCCGCGGACGCGGGCGGACCGGCGCAGCGCGCGGGAGGACCGGCGCAGCGCGAAGGCGCACCGCACTTCAGCCGCCGTGCGGTCGGCGTGGCGCTGGCCGGCGCCGCGGTGGGCCTTGTCGGCGGGGCAGCGCTGGCGGACCGGGACCGGGCCAGGGGCGCCGCGCCTGCCCGGCGGACCGCCATGGCAGCCGAACTGGCCGCCGCTGAGCAGCCAGCCGCCGCGGCGGGGACCTACCGGCTGTTCGGCACCCGCAAGGGGCCGAAGACCGCCGCGCCGACCGGGAGCGCGGGGCTGGTCACCAGCCTGTTCTTCGAGCTGACGACCGGCGCGGGCTGGCTGGAGGGCTACTGGCTCTGGGTCTGCGAAGACGGGCAGCCCACCGCGCGGCAGACGTTCACGCTGTGGCTGCCGTACCTGGGGCCGGACTACGTGCACACCGGGGAGATCGTCCCGGGCACGACCGTCACCTCGGCCAAGCTCGTGCGCGGCCGGTGGAACTACGTCCCGCTGCCGCACGCCGTGCCGTTGTCGATCGCCACCTCCTACCAGCTGGAGACCGCCGCGGTCGGCGGGGTTCCCGTGACCGACAAGATGTGGGGTCCGGGCGATCCCTGGGCGAAGGGGGTGGCCAACGGCCCGCTGGTCGCGCCGTCGAGCGGACCCAACTCGACGGACCAGTGCGCGGCCACCACGGGCGACAACCCCACGAAGGTCGTGCCTGCCTACAGCTCGGAGTACCCGTTCTTCTGGCTGGACGTCCAGATCACCACCAAGGCGCCGGCCGGCAGCTCGTACCGCCTGTGGCCGGGCATGCCGCGGATCGTCGCGCCGCCTAAGGGGACCGACTCCGACGAGGCGGACACGAACGAGCAGTCCTGCGGTACCGAGTTCTGGCTCTCCGCCAAGAGCAGGCTGAACAAGATCTGGTTCTATTCCCCGCTCGCGAATCCGCTGTCAGACACCCCCGCCGCGGTCCTGCTGCCCGGCGCGTGCGCGATCTTCGACATCGCGACCCAGGAGATTGTCGACGGCACCATGCAGGGCACGGCCGGCCCCGACCCGGCGAAGCTTCCCGACTGGCGGACGGCCGAGGGCAAGCCAGCCAAGCCGGGCGACGGCTGGATCTACAGCGCCTATGACGGCATCACGCTGCCGCCAGGCAAGTACAAGACCGCCATCTACTGCTACGGCGGCGGCACCGTGATGGACTACGAGTACTACTTCTTCCAGGAGCAGCGCTTCTACTACGGCGCCCAGATCAACGACACCACGGGCGTGGTGACCGGGCCCGCCACGGTGCCTGACGGCATCACGAACGGGCCGCTGTACTCGCCCAACGTGGCCAAGGCCGCACCCGCGGCGTCAAACGGCACCGTGCCCACGATTCCGCTCGGGAAAATCGGCCCGGGCAACAGCACCTATCAGATCAACGACGCGACCAACACCGGGACGTTCCTGTACCCGGACACGTTCGACAGCTCGGACGACGGCGAGGTTCGCTGGGTCGACGTGGAGGTCACCCCGGTTTCTTAGCCACGCCGGAAGACGATCAGCGTGCCCTAACCGAACGAGAGCACGTACCCCGCGGCCTGGAGCCTGGCCTTGACGTCGGCACAGTGATCCGGGCCGCGGGTCTCCACGTGCAGCACGACCTCGACCTCGTCGACCCGCAGGCCCGGAGCGAGCCGCTCGTGGCTCACCTCGAGCACGTTCGCGCCAAGGACCGCGAGCAGGCCGAGCAGGCCCGCGAGCGACCCGGGGTAGTCGGGCAGCCGGCAGCGGAGCCCGAGGAACCGCCCCGCGGCGGTCAGCCCGTGCCGCAGCAGCTTGGACAGCAGCAGCGGGTCGATGTTCCCGCCGGACAGCACGGCGGCGACCGGCGGCTCGAACTCGCCCGGGTAGGAGAGCAGGGCGGCGACCGCCGCCGCCCCCGACGGCTCGACCACCTGCTTGGCGCGCTCGAGGCAGAGCAGCAGCCCGCGCGACAGCGCCGCCTCGGACACCGTCACGAACCCGTCGGCCTGCGCGGCGAGGATCGCGAAGGCGATGTCGCCCGGCCTGCTCACCGCGATCCCGTCGGCGATCGTCGGCCGGGCAGGCACGGCCACCGGATGCCCGGCGGCGATCGAGGCCGGGTACGCCGCCACGGACTCGGCCTGCACGCCGACGACCTTGACCTGCGGGTCGAGGCTCTTGACCGCAACCGTGATCCCGGCGGCCAGGCCGCCGCCGCCGACCGGGACGAGGATCGTCCGCACCCCAGGGAACTGCTCGATGATCTCGAAGCCGAGCGTTCCCTGGCCCGCCACGACGTCCGCGTGGTCGTAGGGGTGGATGAACACGCTGCCGGTCGCCGCGGCGTAGCGCAGCGCCTCGTCGAGCGCGTCCTCGACCGACGTGCCGTGCAGCACGACTGTCGCCCCGTAGCCGCGGGTAGCGGCGACCTTGGGCAGCGGCGCGCGTTCCGGCATGACCACGGTGGCGGTGGTGCCGAGCAGGCCCGCCGCGAACGCCACGCCCTGCGCGTGGTTGCCCGCGCTCGCGGCCACCACGCCGCGGGCCCGCTCCGCGGCCGACAGCCTGGCGATCCGCGTGTACGCCCCGCGCACCTTGAACGACCCGGTCCGCTGGAGGTTCTCGCACTTGAGGTAGACCGGGCCGGCGCAGACCTCGGAAAGCACGCGCGAGTGCAGCAGGGGGGTCTGCGCTATCACGTCGCTCAGCAGCTCGCGGGCGGCGACCACGTCGTCGGGCTGCACGAGCGAGGGAATCGTCGTCACGGGGTAGACCATAGTCCACGCGCGAACGCGCGCCGCTGACCTGCGGAAGATGCGAACACTCGCGTTGCCGACATAGTGTCGGAGCCGTGCAGCGAAACAGCCAGCAGCCCAGCGCAAGCGCTCGGCAGGCCAGGCCACCCGCGGCGGCGACGCTCGGTGACCTGCGTGCCAGCGGCCACGTCTACCTGACGGTCAAGCAGGAGATAAGAAAGAACTTGCTCGCGAGGATGCGGGCCGGACAGGACCGGTTCCCCGGCATCGTCGGCTTCGACCAGACCGTCCTGCCCCACGTCGAGCGCGCGCTCGTGGCCGGGCACGACATCATCCTGCTCGGCGAGCGCGGGCAGGGGAAGACCCGGCTGATCCGCACGATGGCGGGCCTGCTCGACGAGTGGACCCCCGTGGTCACCGGATGCGAGATCAACGACCACCCGTACGTCCCGGCCTGCACCCGCTGCCGGCGGCTGGCGGCCGAACTCGGCGACGACCTGCCGGTCAGCTGGCGCCAGGCCGGCGACCGCTACGGCGAGAAGCTCGCCACGCCGGACACCAGCGTCGGTGACCTCATCGGCGACATCGACCCGGTCAAGGTGGCAGAAGGCAGGACGCTCGGCGACCCCGAGACGATTCACTTCGGCCTGGTGCCCCGCACCAACCGCGGGATTTTCTGCCTCAACGAGCTGCCCGACCTGGCCGAGCGCATCCAGGTCGCGCTGCTGAACGTGCTCGAGGAGCGCGACATCGGCGTCCGCGGCTACTCGCTGCGGCTGCCGCTCGACATCGTGCTCGTGGCCAGCGCGAACCCGGAGGACTACACGAACCGCGGCCGGATCATCACCCCGCTGAAGGACCGCTTCGGCGCGGAGGTCCGCACCCACTACCCGCTGTCGCTTGAGGACGAGCTCGCCCTGGTCAACCAGGAGGCGCGGGTGTCCTGGGACGGCAAGGACCCCGGCGCCGAGCTGCCCGAGCACCTCGTCGAGGTGATCGCGCGGTTCACCCGCCTGGTCAGGGAGTCCCCGGCGGCCGACGCGCGCTCGGGGGTCTCCGCCCGGTTCGCGATCGCGGCCGCGGAGAGCGCGGCGGCCGCCGCGGTGCGCCGGACCGCGCTGGTCGCCGAGGCGCACGACGAGGTGCCCGTGGCCCGGGTCTGCGACCTGCCCGCGACCGTGCACACGCTGCGCGGCAAGGTCGAGTTCGAGGTCAGCGAGGAAGGACGCGAGGAGGAGATCCTCGCCCACCTGCTGCGGCGCGCGGTGGCGGACACGTTCCGGTCGCGGCTCGGCGGCGCGGACCTGTCGGGGCTGCTCGCCAAGTTCGACGACGGCGGCACGATCGAGTCGGGCGAGCTGGTCTCGGCGACCGAGCTGCTGCGCCGCACCGGCGAGGTGCCAGGGCTCGCCAAGGTCATGGCACGGCTGGGCATGGAGGGCAGGGAGTCCTTCGGCGAGGCGGCGGCGGCCATCGAGTTCACGCTCGAGGGCCTGTACCTGCTGCGCCGCCTCTCCAAGGACACAAGCGACGGAACCTCCACGTATAGGACATAAATTCATTTTCCCGAACGAGGGGTGGCGACTGACGTGCCCGCACCGCGCGCGGACGAGCGGGGTAGCAGCGGGCTCCCGGGTAAGCGGCGGCGGGCTGGGTAAGGACGCGGGTGAGATCGGAGTACCACATGGCCAACTACCGGTACGGGGAGTACGACGGCGGGCCCGATCCGCTCGCGGCGCCGTACGACGTCCGCGGGGCGCTCGACGACATGGGCGATTCGATCCTGGGCGGCGGGACCCCGGCGGACGCGCTGCGCGAGCTGCTGCGGCGCGGCTGGCAGGGCCGCCGCGGCCTGGACGACCTGCTGCGGCGGGTCCGCGAGCGGTCCCGCGAGCTGCGGGGCCGCGGGCGCCTGGACGGGATGCTCGAGCAGGCCCGCGCGCTGCTCGACACGGCGATCGGGCAGGAGCGCGCCGAGCTGTTCCCCGACCCGAGCGACGACGCCAGGCTCCGCGAGGCCGACCTGGACGCGCTGCCGTCGGACACCGCGCAGGCGATCCGCCAGCTCGCGGACTACGACTGGCGGTCGGCGGCCGCCAGGCAGACGTTCCAGCGGCTGCGCGACCTGCTGCGCAGGGAGGTTCTTGACAGCCAGTTCCGCGGCATGAAGAACGCGCTGACCAACCCAGACCCGGCGGCCATCCAGCGGGTCAAGGACATGCTCGCGAACCTGCGCGCGATGCTGGACGCCGACAGCCGCGGCGAGCACACGCCGGCGGACTTCGAGGCTTTCATGGCGGAGTTCGGCGACATGTTCCCCGACAACCCGCGGAACCTGGAGGAGCTTGTCGACTCGCTCGTCCGCCGGATGATGGCCGCCGAGCGGCTGCTCGCGTCCCTGTCCGACGAGCAGCGCGAGGAGCTCGCCGACCTGATGGCCCAGGCGATGGAGGACGCCGGGCTGGCGGCGGAGATGGCCGCGCTCGCCGACGCGCTGCGCGCGCGGCGGCCGGAGCTTGGCAGGCCGCAGCGCGGGGTGCGGATGTCGGGCGAGGCGCCGCTCGGGCTCGGCGACGCGACGAGCGCGGTCGCGGACCTGGCCGACCTGGCCGACCTGGAGAACGCGCTCGCCCAGGACTACGCGGGCGCCAGCCTGGACGACGTCGACGAGGAGGCGGTCCGCCGCGCGTTCGGCAGGCAGGCGGTCGACGACCTGGAAGCGCTGCGGCGGATCGAGCGCGAGCTGCAGCGGCAGGGCTACCTGACCAACAACGGCGGCAACCTGGAGCTCACCCCCAAGGCGGTGCGCCGGCTCGGCGACACCGCGCTGCGCCGGGTCTTCGCCGGGCTTGA
>JASHPP010000736.1 GCA_030038035.1 Trebonia sp. | reverse complement strand
TGGCCGCGCGGAACCGGAGGCGCTCGGTGCCGTGCTCGCCGGGCAGGCCGCCGGCGTGGCCGCCGCGCTCGCCGAGCCGGGAGCCGGCGCGGTGCCGCCTGACGCTCTCGTCCGGGCCGTGATCGCCTGGACGCAGCTGTTCGGGATCGTCAGCTTCGAGCTGTTCGGCCAGTTCGCGGGGACGTTCGAGCCCGCCGACGCCCTGTTCGGGCACGCGGTCGCCCAGATGGCGGCATTCGTAGGCCTGCGGTAGGCGGACATGTGGCGCAATCCGCACGGTGTCAGCCGCGACCGAGACATCCCCGCGGCCCGCCACCGGGCAGCCGTCCCCCCATGAATATCGCGCAGTATGTCCGAAAGACTCCATTTAGTCACAGGTAATCATCGCTCCCGGTCCCGACTGCGCGAGGTGCCGCAGTGGCCCGATGTGAGGCGAGCAAACCCATTATCCCGAACGAACCGTGGCTTCTGGCCAGCGCCGGTTCCGCCGGTAAGGTGAGACCGACCCGGGAGGGGAGCTCGCGTGAAAGTACTGGTGACCGGTGGTGCTGGATACATCGGCAGCGTGGTGACCCGTGCGCTGCTCGCGGAAGGCTACCAGATCGTGGTGCTCGACGACCTGTCGACCGGTTTCGCGGACACCATCCCCCGCGGCGTGGAATTCCACAAGCTGCCGGTGCACGACGTGGCCCGGGTGCTGGCGCCCGGTGCGGGGTTCGAGGCGGTGCTGCACTTCGCAGGCAAGATCGAGGTCGCCGAGTCGGTGGCCCGTCCGGACCTGTACTGGCACGTCAACGTGGCCGGATCGATGGCCGTGCTGGACGCGGTCCGCGCGGCGCGCACGCCGCGGCTGATCTTCTCCTCCACCGGCTCGCTGTACACGGGCGAGGCAGCAGGGAAACTCACCGAGGACTCGCCGGTGCTCCCGCGCAACCCGTACGCGGCCACCAAGCTGGCGGTGGACATGATGCTGGCGGGGGAGTGCCCGGCGTTCGGCCTTGCCGCGGCGAGCCTGCGGTACTTCAACGCGGCCGGCGCCGTGGACGGGCTCGGCGAGCGGCACAACCCGGAAAGCCACCTGATACCGGTCGTCTTGCAGGTGGCCGGCGGCCAGCGCGACGAGCTGCTGCTCTACGGCGACGACTACCCGACCCCGGACGGCACCTGCATCCGCGATTACATCCACGTCGGCGACCTGGCCGCCGCGCACCTGCTGGCGCTGCGGGCGATCGAGCCGGGCAGGCATGACGTCTACAACCTCGGCAACGGCGACGGTTACAGCAACAGGCAGGTCATCGACGCGGTGCGGGAGGTGACCGGGCGCCCGGTCCCGGTCCGGCTGGCGCCGCGGCGCGCCGGGGACGCGGCCGTCACGGTCGCGGACAGCCAGCGGGCCCGCCGGGAGCTGGGCTGGCGGCCGGCCAAGCCCGGCCTGCGCGAGATCATCGCCGACGCCTGGGCGTTCTACCGCGCCACCTGGCCCATCCGCTAGCGCGGACGCCGCTGGCGGCCGCGGGCCCGCACACCAGGATGAAAAGCCCGTAAGCTACGGCCCATACGTCACAGACATAAACGGTAATCACTTGCGTTGAACCTTGCCGGTAGCATATGCGTCGTTATTACAGACGGTCAGCAACAAAGCGTGTCGTCTGAGTGACGGACCTGGGGGGGTCCGGGAGACGGGGGAACGATGCCTTTGGCATGCTTTCGACCTTATTTTGCACGGTTATCGCCGCGTCGCCGCCCGATGACCGGCGCGGCGTGCCCGATGGACGCCAGCACGCCCGCCGTCGTGCTGAAGTTCGACAGGAACGTCATGCACCATGGCGGGCTTGGCGTCATCCGCAGCCTGGGACGGGCTGGCGTCCCGGTATACGGCGTCCACGAGGACCGGCTCGCCCCCGCGGCGGGCTCGCGCTACCTGCGCGGCCGCTTCTTCTGGCGGCCAAGTCCCGACGACGCCGGGCGCGTGCTCGCCGGGCTGTCGCGCCTTGCCGAGGTCATCGGCCGTCCGGCGGTGCTGATCACGACCGACGACGCAGGCGCGATCTTCCTCGCCGAGCACGGCGCGCCCCTGCGCGGCCGGTTCCTGTTCCCCGAGCCGCCCCGCGAACTGCCGCGGCTGCTCGCGGGCAAGTACTCGCTGCACCAGGCCTGCCGTGAGCTGGGCGTCCCCTCGCCGCGGGCGGAGCTGCCCGAGTCGGCCGTCGCGGCCCGCGGCTTCGCCACCGCGACGGGATATCCCGTCATCGCCAAGCTCACCGCGCCGTGGCACGCGCCGCGTGGCGTGCGCAGCACCCAGGTGCTCGCGGACCGGCATGAGCTTGACCGCGTCTACGAGGCGTGCGCGCGCGCCGGGGCCGGGCTCATGCTGCAGGAGTTCATCCCCGGAGGCCAGGGCCACGACTGGTTCTTCCACGGCTACTGCGACGCCGCCGCGCGGTGCCGGCCGGCCTTCACCGGGGTCAAGGAGCGGTCCTACCCGCCGCGCGCGGGCCTGACCAGCTTCGGCAGGTCGGCGGCCAACGAGCGTCTCCGGCTCCAGGTCACCTCGCTGCTCGCGCGCCTTGGGTACCGCGGCCTGCTCGACCTCGACATCCGGCTTGACGGCAGGGACGGCCGTTACCACCTGCTCGACTTCAACCCGCGGCTTGGAGCGCAGTTCCGGGTGTTCCGCGACACGCTGGGCACCGATGTCGCGCTGGCCGCCTACCTCGACCTCACCGGCCAGCCGGTCCCCGAGGCCGCCCAGGTCGACGGCAGGCGCTTCGTGGTGGAGAACTACGACCCGATCAGCGCGCTGGCGAAATGGCGGGCCGGCGAGCTCGACCCGCGGTCCTGGCTCGCGTCGGTGCGCGCGGCCGATGAGCTCGCCTGGTTCGCCCGCGACGACCTGCGCCCGTTCGGGCTGATGTGCGTCCGCATGGGCTGGCGCGCGATTTCCCGCAATTTTCCCAGTTTTCAGCACGAACTCGTCAACGGGGGGAGCACGGCATGACAACCGGTCACGTCGACGTGGTCGTCGTTGGAGCGGGCCCGTACGGGCTGTCGCTCGCGGCGCATCTGAGGACGGCTGGCGTGGCCTACCGCCAGTTCGGCCTGCCCATGCGGCTCTGGCGCGCCGCCATGCCGCGGGGCATGTACCTGAAGTCACAGGGCTTCGCCTCCAGCCTGTCGGACCCGCGCGACCAGCACACGCTCGCGGCGTTCTGCGCGCGGACAGGCCGGCCGTACGCGGATTACGGCCTGCCCGTGCCGCTGGACACCTTTGTCGACTACTGCCAGTCGTTCCGGTCGGCGTGCGGCCTCACGGTGGAAGAGTCACTGGTCACCGAGATCACCCGCGACGGCGCGGGCTTCCAGGTCACGGTGGGCGGCTGCGAGCGCGTGGCCGCTCGCGCGGTCGTGCTGGCCGTCGGCGTGGAGCATTTCGCGTACCTGCCGCCGGCCCTGGCCGGGCTGCCGTCCGACCTGTGCACGCACAGTTCCGCCCACTCGGACCTGGTGGCCTTCGCGGGCCGCCAGGTGTGCGTGGTCGGCGCCGGGCAGTCCGCACTTGAGTCGGCGGCGCTGCTGCACGAGACGGGCGCCGGCGTGCGGGTGCTGGCCCGCGCGCCGGCGCTCGCCTGGAACGGGGAGCCGCTGCCGCCGGGCCGGCCGCTGCTGCGGCGGCTGCGGGAACCGGAGTCCGGGCTCGGCTCGGGCTGGGCGACCTGGTTCTACTCCGACCACCCGGACCTGTTCCTGCGGCTGCCGGCCCGCACCCGGGCCTACCGCGCCAGGACGGCGCTCGGGCCGGCGGGCGCCTGCTGGCTCCGCGCCCGGGTGGAAGGGCAGTTCCCGGTCCTGACCGGTCACGCGGTGACCGCGGCCGAACCCGACGGCAGCCGGGTCCGGCTCACGGTCGCCGCCGGGGGAACCCGCATGGAACTGACCGCCGATCACGTCATCGCGGGCACCGGGTACCGGGCCGACGTGGCCAGGCTCGGCTTCCTCGGGCCGGGCATCCGGTCCGCGCTGCGCACCCTGGGCGGGAGCGTGGCGGTCGGCCCCGGCTACCAGTCCTCCGTCCCCGGCCTGTACGTCGTCGGCCCGCTCGTGGCGCCCAGTTTCGGGCCCGTGATGCGCTTCGTCTACGGCGCGCGCCATGCCGCGATCGCGGTCACCCGCCGGCTGGCCGCCGAGACCGGCCGCCCGGTCCCCGCCCTGGCGGCGCGGCGATGAACTCACATGCCGTGCGGTGGCGGTGGCCGGCCGGCCCCGCCACGCGCGCCGGGCGCGGTCCTGGCACGTCCGCGGCACGGCGGGTGCGGATGA
>JASHPP010000735.1 GCA_030038035.1 Trebonia sp. | reverse complement strand
GCCCAGCTGGCGGCGCGGCCAGGCCCCCACCAGCCGGGCAGCTCCCGGTGCCCCGCGAGCACCGCGGCGATGCGCGTCGGCTGGTCCGGCAGGGCCGCCTCGAGCGTGGCAAGCTCGGCCACGGTCGGCCCGCGGTCGGTGGCCAGGATCGGCGCCACCCCCGGCGAGCCGGGCCGCGGCCAGAACACCAGTCCCGTCTCGAACAGGGCGGTGTCTGGGAAGCCGCGGCCGATGTTGCGCAGCAGCGTGCGGAACAGCCCGGGCAGCAGGGTCGTGCGCAGGTTCGGCTGGTCCTCGCTGAGCGGGTTGGCGACCCGCACCGCGGGCCGCCGCTGGTCCTCGGGCGGCAGCATCAGGTCGTCGGCCTCCGTGACCGGCGCGAACGGGTCCGTGTGCACCTCGACGAACCCGGCGTCGGCCAGCGTGCGGCCGATCGTCCGGAGCAGCCGCTGCCTGGCCGTCAGCCCGTGCCCGGCCAGCGCCCTGGGCAGCCTGGCCGGCACGCACCCGTAGCCCTCCAGGCGGATGACCTCCTCGGCGAGGTCCGCCGGATCGGTGAGGTCGCTGCGCCACGACGGCGGCGTGACCTCGAGCACGGGGTGCAGGCGATCGTGCCTGCCGTGGTCGGCTTCCTCGGGAGCGCCGGCATTCGCGGCGGCGGCCCCGTCCGCCCGCCACGGGGCGACCGTCGGCGGCGCCGCGTGGTGCACGGAACGCACCCCGCAGCCCACCTCGGCAAGCCGCGCCACGACGGTCTCCATGCCGTACACGACGCCGGCCACCCGGTCCGGGTAGTCGGCCGCCATGGCGATCGTGACCGGCGTGACTTCGGTCTGCGCGTGCGTGCAGCCGGGCACGACCCGCGCGCCGCCGAGCGAGGCAAGCAGCGCGACCGCGCGGGCGGTGGCGCGCAGCGGCAGCTCGCGGTCCACCCCCCGCTCGAACCGGTACGACGCCTCGCTGTGCAGCTTGTGCCTGCGGCTCATCGTGGCGGTGCCGATAGCGGAAAAGTGCGCGCCCTCGATGACGATGTCGGCGGAGTTCTCGTCGATCTCGGTGGCGAGGCCGCCCATCGTGCCGGCCATCGAGATCGGGCCTGAGCCGTCGGTGATGAGGATGTCCTGCGGATACAGCCTGCGCGTGACGTGGTCCAGCGTCTGCAGGGTCTCCCCTGCCCGCGCGCGCCTGACCACGATCGGCCCGCTGAGCTTGGCGCGGTCGAACGCGTGCAGCGGCTGGCCGAGCTCAAGCATCAGGTAGTTGGTCACGTCGACGGCCAGGGACACGGTGCGCACCCCGCAGCGCGCCAGCCGCACCCGCATCCACAGCGGCGTCGGCGCCTGCGGGTTGAAGCCGCGCACCTCGCGCAGCACGAACCGGTCGCAGGCGGTGGGGTCGGCGATGCTGGCCGGCCAGACGTCGGCGCCGGGCGCGGCCAGGTCGGCGCCGAACACGTCGCGGACGGCGGGGACGTCCGCGCCGCCATCGGGGTAGCCCGCCTCGGCGACGTCCTGGCCGGCGACGTCCTGGCCGGCGACGTCCTGGCCGGAGACGTCCTCGCCGGGGAGGAAGGTCTGCGCCGGGTCGGTGAACGGCACCCCGTACGCGCTGGCCAGTTCGCGCGCCACCCCGCGGATGCTGACCGCGTAGCCGCGGTCAGGCGTCACGGTGATCTCGAGCACGTCGTCGCGCAGGTTCGCGTACTGCACGAAGTCCATGCCGAGCGGCGCGTCCGGCGGGAGCACCAGGATGCCGGTGTGGTCGTCGCCGATCGCCAGCTCCCTGACGGAGCAGATCATGCCCTCGGACATGCGGCCGTAGGCCTTCTTCGCGCCGATCTCGAACCCGCCGGGCAGCATGGCGCCTGGCTGCGCGAACGCGACCCGGTCGCCGGCCGCGAAGTTGGTCGCGCCGCAGATCACCCCGGTCGCGTCGGCAGGCGGGCCGGCGAGCTCGGCCTCGGACACCGCCACCCGGCAGTACCTGATCGGCTTCTTGAACCCGGTCAGCTCCTCGATGGCCAGCACCTGGCCGACCAGCACGCCGTGGATGTCGTGGCCGGCCGGCTCGACCGCCTCGACCTCGAGGCCGGCCGCGGTCAGCCGCCTGCCGACCTCGGCCGCGTCGGCCGGCTCGGGTATCGGCGCGTAGGCACGCAGCCAGGAAATCGGTACCCGCATCGCCTGCTCTCCTCGATCTCCTCGATCTCCTCGATCCCTAGATCTCCGTGCCGAACGCCCGGCTGAACCGCACGTCGCCGTCCACGGTGTCCCTGATGTCGGACACGCCGTGCGCGAGCATCAGCGCCCGCTCGATGCCGAGCCCGAACGCGAACCCGCTGTACCGGTCCGGGTCGACCCCGCAGGCCACGAGGACGCGCGGGTTGACCATGCCGCACCCGGCGATCTCGACCCAGCCCGTGGAGCGGCAGATACGGCAGGGGTCCGCCCCCGGCTTGACCGACGCGCCCCGGCACACGTGGCACTCCATGGCCACCTCCGCCGACGGCTCGGTGAACGGGAAGTAGTCCGGCCGCAGCCGTGTCTTCAGCCCCGACCCGAACAGCGCGTCCACGAACGCCTGGATCGCCCCGCGCATGTCCGCCATCGTCAGCCCCTCGTCCACGGCCAGCCCCTCGATCTGGTAGAAGGCCGACAGGTGGGTGGCGTCCATGGCCTCGTTGCGGTACACCCGGCCCGGGCTGACCACGTACAGCGGCAGCGGCCGGGTCAGCAGCGACCGGATCTGCACAGGCGAGGTCTGGGTGCGCAGCACGATGCCGCTGCCGGGGGGCGCGATGAACAGGGTGTCCTGCATCTCCCGCGCCGGGTGGTCGGGCGGGATGTTGAGCGCGTCGAAGTTGTACCACTCGGCCTCGACCTCGGGCCCGTCGGCGACCTCGTAGCCCATCGCGACGAACACGTCGGCGAGCTTGCCCGCGATGAGCGTGACCGGGTGCCGCGCGCCCGGCGGGGTGCGGTCGAACGGCAGCGTGACGTCGACTTTCTCTGTGACGAGGACGCTGTCGTCGCGTTCCTTCTCAAGCTGGGCCTGGCGAGCCGACAGCGCGTCCCGCACCCGCGCCGTGGCGGCGCCGACGCGGCGGCCCGCCTCGGCCCGTGCCGCCGGCGGCAGCGCGCCGATCTCCGCGCGGGCCAGGGACAGCGGCGCCTTGTCCCCGCCGTGCGCGAGCCGCGCCTCCTTGAGCTCGTCCAGCGTTTTCGCGCTGTCGATGGCGGCGAGCGCGGCCGACAGCGCGCGCTGGACTTGCCCGGCTGACAACGCGGTCACCTCGACCGGGTCGTAGTTCTTGTTCGGTGCGGACATCTTTCGCTTCCTAAAGGCCGTACACAGCTGGCGGCCCGCGCCGGCGGCGGCAGCGGACATTTATCCCGAACGAAGGGTGGCGACTGCGTCAAGCACGCAGACCCTACCGGGCTGGTGGCCCGCGTCGCGCGGCACGCCGACGGCTTACGCCTACGCGACGGGCCCGCCCGCGGGCAGGATAAATCGGAACTCCGCGCCGCCGCCGGGGGCGCGGCCCACGGTGATGTCGCCGCCAAGCGCTTCGACGAGGCCCTTCACGATGTACAGGCCAAGGCCGGTGCCGCCACGGCGCTTGCCGCGCCAGAACTGGCGGAACACGCGCAGCGCCATCTCCGGGGGGATCCCCTCCCCCTGGTCGCGCACGGATACGGCGACCGCTTCCGCCTGGTCGCCGCCGATGCGCGCGCGCTCTACCACGACTGTCACGATACCAGCCCCGTGCCTGACCGCGTTCTCCACGAGGTTGGACAGGATCTGGTCGATCTTGTCGGCGTCGAGCCAGGTGCCGGGCAGGTCCGCCGCCGCCTCAAGGCGGAACTTGTCCTCCGGCTCGCCGGCCGCCACCCGCCCCGCGATGAGCTTCCTCGCCCGGTCCGGGATGTCGACGAGCTCCCTGTGCACCTCCATCCGGCCCGACTCGATCCGGGACACGTCGAGCAGCTCGGTGATCAGCCGGGTGACCCGGTCCGCGTCCGCGTTGACCGTCTCGAGCATGACGACCTTCTGGTCGTCGGTGAACCGGTGCCACTTGGCCAGCAGCGTGGCGGTGAACCCCTTGACGGAGGTCAGCGGGGAGCGGAGCTCGTGCGCGACCGTGGACACAAGCTCGGCGCGGCTGCGCTCGAGCCGGGCGCGCTGCTGGGCACCGCGCAGCGAGATCACGAGGCGCTGGACCGGGCCGTGGCGGCCGTCGCGGACGTAGCCGACGGAAACGAGCAGCTCGGTGCCGTCGGAAAGGAACAGGCTCCGCTCCGGGTGCCTGGTGCGGGTGGCGAGGCCGTGGTAGGGATCGACGAACACCCACCAGTCCCTGCCGTCGTCGTCGCGGAACGGCAGCACGGCGGAGACGAACTTGCCGATCGCCTCTTCGGGCGGGGTGTTCGTGAGCCGGGCGGCGGCCCGGTTGAAGACGATCACGCGCCCCACGTCGTCGGCGACGACGAGCCCGTCGGGAAGCTCGTCGGCCATCAGCGGCGGCGGCGTGCGCGGAGGCGGCGGCGCGGCGGGCATGCCGCCGGCCCGCTCAGGCGGGCCAGAGGTACCCCGGCTCGCGGTGT
>JASHPP010000734.1 GCA_030038035.1 Trebonia sp. | reverse complement strand
GCCAGCAGGTGGCCGAGCGCGAGCAGGCCGGTGCGGGCCGACTCGAGCACGGGGACCCCGGCGGCGCGCAGCCGGGCGGCCGCCGCCACGTCGATCGCGGCAGGCACCGAGGCGAGCACGGCGACCGGCTTGTCCGTGCCTTTCGCCGCCGCCAGCGCGGCCCGCGGGTAGGAGTCGTCGCCGTCGAACTCCGGCACCAGGTCCACGGCCAGCGCGACCGCGCCGACGCCCGGATCGGCGGCCAGCGCGGACAGGGCGTGGGTGAACAGCTGCTCGGTGCCGGCGCCGGTCCCCCACACGTCGAGCGGGTTGCCCGGTTCCAGGCCGGGGTCGAGCACGGCGGCGAGCCGGTCCTTCGTCGGCTGCGCGATCGCGGCGAAGCGCACGCCGGCCGACGCGGCGACGTCGGCCACGTGCGCCCGCTCGAAGCCGGAGTCGTGCACGGTGGCCAGGCCCGTGCCGGGCGGCGGGCGGCGGCCCGCGCAGAACAGCTCAAGCGTGTCCGCAAGCTCCGCGAGGTCGCCCACCCGGTGCAGGCCGTAGCCGAACGCGAGCGCCTGCCACGCGCCGTCGCCCGCGGCCAGCGCGCCGGAGTGCGCGGACACCAGCGCCCTGGCGGTGTCCGACTCCCCGGCGGCAAGCAGCACGACGGGGACGTCGCGGTCCGCGGCGGCCGCCAGCACGTCACGGAGCAGGCCGGCGTCCCTGATCGCCTCGAGCACGAGCGCGAGCACCTTCGTCTCCGGCAGGCTCAGCGCGTAGCGCGCGTACGCGGCGGCGGGCGTGACCAGCTCCTGCCCCGATGAGACCGCGACCGTGAACCCGAACGCGCGGCGCGCCCGCAGCAGCGCGGAGAACACCGACCCCGAGTGCGTGACCAGCCCGACCGGGCCCTGCGGCAGCGGGTCCCGCTCCACGTAGCCGACCGCCCGCAGCCCGCGCGCCACGTTCACGAACCCCATGCATCCCGCGCCGCACACCGGTATCGCGGCCGCCGTGGCGATCTCCGCGATCCGCGTTCTGAGCCCCGTGGCCGCGGCCAAGGTGCCGGTGCCGGTGCCCGTCCCGCTCCCGTCCGGATCGAAGGCAGAGCCAAATATCACTACGGAACGGGCCGTGGCTTCTGCCGCCACCTTCACCTGCTCCTCCAGGGCGGAGTCGGGCACGGCGAGCAGCGCCAGGTCGACCTGCTCTGGCAGCTCGGTCAGGCTCGGGTAGCACGCGGTCGCTGCGATCTCGCCGTAGCGGGGGTTGACCAGGTACGTGCGCGGGTTGCTCGCCGACCGGGCGACCTCGGCGACCATGCGGCTGCCCAGGCTGCCCGGGCGCGGCGAGGCGCCGACGAGCGCCACGCTGCGCGCCTCGAGCATGACCGCGAGCGGGTCGGGCGCTGGCGGGTTTGGCGCTGGCGGGTTTGGCGCGGCCGGGCCGGGTGCCGCCCGGTCAGCCACTGCGGCGGCGTCCCTTGCGCCGGTCCGCGATCGCCGCCTTCGCCGCCTGCATGCCGGGGATCCCGCACACCCCGCCGCCCGCGTGCGTGGCCGAGCTCGCGTAGTACAGCCCGGGCACGGGCGTCCGGTAGTCGGCGAAGCCGGGCGCCGGGCGCATGTTGAACAGCTGCTCAAGGGACAGCTCGCCGTGGAAGATGTTGCCGCCGACCAGGCCGTACTCGTGCTCCATCGCATAAGGGCCGACGATGTCGCGGTGCAGGATCGAGCTCTTGAAGTTGGGTGCCACCTCGTTGTAGCAGTCGATCATGCGGTCGGCATAGGCCTGGAGTTCGGAGGCATGCGGCTGCTCGTTCCAGTCGGATGGGACCCATTGAGTGAACAGCGACATGATGTGATAGCCGTCCGGGCACAAGGTCTTATCGAACGCGGTCGGTATCACGCCGTCGGAGAACGGCTTGGTTGCGGGGATGCCGTTTCGCGCCTCGGTGAAGGCCCGCTCGATGTACGGCATGGACGGGGCCATCTCGACCGAGCCCGTGTGGTGCTCCTGCAGGTTGGTGCCGGGATCGGCGGTGAAATCGGGCAGTTCGGCCAGCGCCAGGTTGATCTTGACGACGCCGCTGCGGCTCTTCCAGTGCTCGATGTCGCTGACGAAGTCATCGGGCAGGTTCTGCTTGCCCACGTGGTCGAGGAACGCGGTGCGCGGGTGCAGCGAGGTGACCACGAGCTTGGCCGTAAGCTGCTGGCCGTTGTCGAGTACGACGCCGGCTGCCTTGCCGTCTTTGAGCAGGATCTGGCTGACCCGCGCGCCGGTGTGGATCTCGGCGCCGTTCTCGCGGGCGGCCTTCGCGATCGCGTCGGCGACCGCGCCCATGCCGCCCTCCTGGAAGCCCCAGTTGCCGAGGTGACCGTCGCCTACGTCGCCGATCGAGTGGTGTGCCATCACGTAGGCGGTGCCTGGCTCGTACGGGCCTGCCCAGGTGCCGATCACGCCGTTGACCGCGAGCGCGCCCTTGACCTGGGACGACTCGAACCAGTCATCGAGCAGGTCGGCGATCGACATCGTCATCAGCCGGGTCACGTCGGCGATCGTGCGGACGTCAAGGCCGCGGTTCCGCCAGGCGAGCCTTAGCGTCTGGGCCAGGTCGGCGGGCTTGCGGGAGCCGAGGTTCGGCGGCACGGTGAGCAGCAGCGGGCCGAGCACGTCGGCGAGGCTGGCCAGCCACGCGTCCCACCGCGGCATCGCCTCGGCGTCCTTCACCGACCAGCGGGAGACCTCCTCGTAGTTCCGCTTGGCGTCGTCGGCGTAGAGCTTGATTGAGCCGCCCTCGGGGAAGGCCTGGTAGTACGGGCCCATCGGATAGATCTTGTAGCCATGCCTGGCAAGCTGCAGGTCGTTGATGATCGTCGGCGGGAGCAGCGACATCACGTACGACAGGCGGGTGACGCGGAACTCGGGGGCATCCGGCCAGGGGGCTTCTGTGGTCGCGGCGCCGCCGGTCTTTGGTCGCGCCTCGAGCACGAGCGTCCGCGCGCCTGAGCGCGCCAGGTACGCCGCCGCGACGAGCCCGTTGTGGCCGCCCCCGACGACGATCGCGTCGTAGGAGGTCGATACCGTTGCTTTTGCTGCCTTCGTAGCCATGAAACCGGGTCCTTACGATACGGCCGAAAGATTGACTGAACATTCAGTCTAGAAGCTGCTACGATTACCCACAAGACCGCGGACGAGGGAGCGGTCCAGGCCTATGCGAGGATCGGCGGATGAAGGAGCAGGTAAGCGGCGACCGCAGGGTCTCCCGCGGCGCCCTTGGCGCCCGTGGTGGCAGCGGCGCCCGTGGTGGCAGCAGCGGCGCCCGTGGTGGCAGCGGCGGCGAGCGGGAGGCCGAGCGGCGGGAGCAGATGCTGCGCGCCGCGCTCGAGGTCATCGTGGAGCGGGGCTACGCGGACACCAGGATCGCCGACGTCGCCGAGCGGACAGGGACGAGCCCGGCGCTTGTCATCTACTACTTCAAGACCCGCGACCAGCTGCTCACCGAGGCGATCAGGTACTCAGAGGACACCTGGTACGCAGAGAACCAGGTGCGGATGGCGGGAATCCCCACCGCGGCCGGGCAGCTCGAAGACCACATCGCCATGATCTGCCTGCCGGGGAACCCCGAGCCGCTCAGCTACTGGCTGCTGTGGCTTGACCTGTGGGCGCAGGCGCCCCGCAGCCCGGGGGTCGCCGCGGTGCGGCAGAAGTCCGACGAGCGGTGGCGGGAGACCATCCGCTCCATCGTGCTGGCCGGCCAGGAGGCCGGCGAGTTCGCGCCTGTAGACGCCGACGACTTCACGGTCACGCTGTCCGCTCTGCTTGACGGGCTGGCGGTGCAGATCGCGCTCGAGGACCCCGAGGTTCCCCCGCAACGCACATACGAACTGGCGATGCGTTTCGCGTCCGGACAGCTAGGGTTCGACTGGAAGCCTCCCGCGCCTGGGCGGGCACGCAAACGCGGTACGTAACTGGAGGTGGCGCCGTGGCCGGAGGAAGCGTCGAGCTGACCGGGCTGACCAAGAAGTTCCATGAGATCGCGGTGGATCACATCGATCTCTCGGTGGCCAGCGGCGAGTTCTTCTCCCTGCTCGGCCCCTCGGGCTGCGGTAAGACGACCACGCTGCGGCTGATCGCCGGCTTCGAGCAGCCGACCTCGGGCCAGATCTTGCTCGATGGCGTGGACGTCTCCGGTGTGCCGCCGCACCGGCGCAACGTGAACACGGTGTTCCAGAGCTACGCGCTGTTCCCGTTCCTGACCGCGTTCGACAACGTGGCGTTCGGGCTGCGGCACCGCTCGGTGACCAAGGCGGATCTCAAGCGCCGGGTGGACGAGGCGCTGGACCTGGTGAAGATGGCGGCGTACGCTAACCGGCGCCCCGGCCAGCTATCCGGCGGCCAGCAGCAGCGCATCGCGCTGGCCAGGGCGCTCGTCCTCAAGCCCGCGGTGCTGCTGCTTGACGAGCCGCTCGGCGCGCTGGACGCGAAGCTCCGCAGGTCGCTCAAGGTCGAGCTCAAGGCGCTGCAAGAACGCGTCGGCATCACCTTCCTCTATGTCACCCACGACCAGGAGGAGGCGCTGACCATGTCCGACCGGCTGGCCGTGATGCACACCGGCAAGATCGTGCAGATCGGCACCCCGCGCGAGGTCTATGAGGACCCTGCCGACACCTACGTGGCCGACTTCCTCGGCGCCGCCAACCTGATGGAGATCTCCGTCGAGTCCGCCGGGCCGCCGGCCACGCTTCGTCTTGGCGACTGGTCGCTGACCTCGCAGCGGTGCGAGGCGAGCTCGACGGGCAGCGCGCACGCCGTGATCAGGCCCGAGCGGGTGCGCATCGAGGCGCACGGCTCCCCCGGCGAGAACCGGGTGCCGGCCATGGTTGAGCGCGTGGTCTTCCTCGGTGCCACCACCCAGGTGATGCTGCGCCTCGCGCCCGGCGTCCCGGTGCAGGCCCTGGTGCAGAACGACGGCGACCACCCGGACATGGCGCAGGGCACTCCGGTGCATTGCTACCTGCCGCCGGACGCGCTGCGGGTGCTGGCGGGCGCGCGCGGTGTTGTTCCTGAGCCCGTCGACGAGCCGCTGGTCGCGCGCTAGCGTCGTTGCGCGCACTGGTGATCACCGGGCCGTCCGCTGCCCGGGTCGAGGAAGTCGAGCCGCCGGTGGCCGGGGCCGGGCAGGTCGTCATCGATGTGCGGCGGGTGGGGATCTGCGGGACCGATGCCGAGCTGTTCGCCGGGAAGCTGGCGTATTTCGCGCAGGGTAAGACGCGGTTTCCGGTGCGGCCGGGGCACGAGTGGTGCGGGGTGGTGTCGGCGGTCGGGGCCGGGGTGCCCGGTGAGTGGCTGGGCGCCCGGGTA
>JASHPP010000097.1 GCA_030038035.1 Trebonia sp. | reverse complement strand
TCATCCGCTCTAGTGCCCCGGCGATCCAGCCTGCCGCCTGCCCGTCGCTGCCGAGGGCGGCCGCCAGGCTCCGCGCGATGGTGACGGTGACCTCGCTGACCAGACCCGGAGGCCCGGCCCCGGCACTTCGTCGGGTGCGCAGGGTGGTGATCGCGATAGCGCGGCCTTCGTCGTCGGTGACGATCAGCCGCCAGGTGGAGTCCGGGTCGGCCGCCGCGACGGCGGCCAGCTCCCGGGCCTGGGCGGGCGTGACCGGGCCGATCCAGGATAGATCTCCGGGTTCCGGGCCGATCCCGGTGAGGCTGCGCCAGGCGACGGTGAGCCGGATCCGGCCCGGGTCCTTCGGACGGAGCCAGGCCGGCAGGCCCAGACATCCGTCTGCCGCGGCGCCAGCCTGCGCGGGGATCAGCGGCCACGCCATCTCGTTCCGACCATCGCCCGACGTGCCATCTGGGTCCGAACCGTTCAGGCCGCCGTGGTCCGGTTCGCCCGGCTCGAGATGGTCGGCTGGCTCGTCCAGCCCGAGGTCCGCGTACTGGGCGTCCGCATCCTCTGCTTCGCCGCCTCCGAAGTCCGGCTCCGGGTCATCCGGTGCCTCGCCGCCTTCGCCTGAGGTGGCTGCCGGGGAGAAAGCCCCCGGGTCCCGTTCGAACCAGTCCGCGGGCCAGCCGTCGTTCCACGGATCCCCCGCCGGACCGGGGTCTTGCGGGCCGCCGGGCGAGGGCTGGGCGACGGGGCCGCCAGCCGCGGGCGGGGGGATCTGGGGGAGCGTGTCAAGCAGCAGGCCGGTGGCCACCTTCGCCTCAAGCAGCGGCAGCGGATCGCGCATCCCGGCGGCCTTCGCCGCTCGCGCGATCGCGTTCACCCGCGCCTTCACCGCCGCGCCGAGATGGGCGGGCATCTGCTCCACCGCCGCGGTAGCCGTCTGATCCGGATTGCCGTACAGGGCGAATCGCGCCTTCCGCTCCGCCCGCTTGCGGCGCCGGTCGGCCGCGCCTGGATCGACCTTGATGACAGCCTGGCGGATCCTGGCCTTCAGGTCCCCGGTCGTGATCTCGCCCATCCGGGCCGCCAGCAGCGCGTCCACCTTCCCCGCGTCCTCGTCCACCAGGAACTGGGTCCCCTCGGCGAGTATCCGGACACGGGTCAGGTCAGCCCGGCCCGCGTCCAGTTCGCCGAACGCCCGCGGCAGCCGCCTGGACAGATCCGCAGCCAGCTCGGCCTGCGCCTGCGCCGAGTACTCGGTGGCCGTCAAGGCCATCGCGATCTCCGCCGCCGCCTCCCGCGAGGCCACCACGGCCGGCATCACCCGTTCCGGCGACTCCACTCCGCCCGGCTCCCCCGGCTCCCCCGGCACGACACCGTCCAGCCGCTCCCGCTCGGTCTCCGCACGGTCCGCGCGGCGGTCCCACACCCTCGGCTTACGGCGGCGCAGCAGCTCCTCGGTCGCCCGCATCTCCCTGCCCGCCGCGCGGGCGGCGACGGCGTGCCAGCCTGCCAGCGACTCGAGCAGCTCCGCGTCTGTCATCAGGGCCGGGTCACCGCCGACCGCCAGTGCGGAAGCCACCAGGTCGGGGACACCAGCCTCCGCCGCGGCCGCCATGAGCCCGCCGCCCGCGGGAGGACCGCCGCCGTCATCAGGCGTGCTCGCGAACAGCCAGGTCAGCTCCTCCGGCGTCAGCTCGTCGTCCTCCCAGTACTCGGTCTCCTCCCCTGGCTCCTCCACGTCCTCAAGCCGCGTATCGAAGGCTTGCTCAACGTCCACGGATTCCCTCCTCCCCGGCGGTCTCGCTCTCTGCTATATGAGCAGAATATCACGTTACACTGTATATGGCAACGTATATACGAATTTTTGTTCAAGATCGTTAACTGTAGAGGGGAGGCACTGACGCAGCGGATACGGAAGGAGGCGATCAGAACGGGGCCTGCCCGGACAGGGCCGCGCGGCGCGGCAACAGGGTGGCGCGGTGGTGGCCGTCGCGGTACCAGTCCTCCATGCCGTCGGGAACCGCGAGTACGGCGCGGACATCCCACTCACGCGCCCAGGCGAGCGGCCGGAGCGGGTAGTCGACGCCCGGGCGCATCGCGGTGTCGACGTCGTCGGCGCTCGCGACGCCCGCGTCCGTCATGCTCCGGTCTTGAGGTTGTAGACGCGGCACGCGTTGCCGGCCAGGACCAGCGCCGCGGTGGCCTCGTCCGGGCACAGCGCCGCCACGGCGCGGGCGTTCACCGCGATGCCGGGAACGCCCGGCCAGTCGGTCGCGAAGATCATCCGGCGGGTGAGCCTGGTCCAGCTGTGGCGCACGTAGTACTCGCGCAGCCGCGACGGCGGCAGGCCCGACAGCTCGATCCAGACGCGGTCGCTGGACAGGGCAAGGAACGCCGCCGCGTCGTACCACCAGCCGCGGCCGCCGTGCGCCAGCACGACGTTCAGCTGCCGGAAGTCGCGGAGCACGTCGTCAAGCAGCACCGGGTCGGCGAACTTGTTGGACGACCCTGGGAATATCGACGTGCCGCAATGCACCACGAGCGGGATGCCCGCCGCCTGGCAGGCCTCGTAGGCCGGATACATCGCGGGGTCGCTGGGGGCGAACCCTCCGTGCACCGGGTGGATCTTCAGCGCGACCGCTCCCAGGTCAAGCTGGCGGCGCAGCTCGTCCGCGACCGGGTAGTGCAGGTGCGGGTTCACGTTGGCGATGACTTTGATCCGGTCCGGGTTCGCCGCTGCGACCGGCAGGATGTCCTCGATGACCTGCATGCCGGTGACCTTCGGGCTGTACTCGGCGAGCAGCAGCGCGACGTCCACGCCCTCGGCGGCCAGGTAGGAGTCGAACGCGGCAGGAATGACCGTGCCGTCCGGGTCGTACACCTCCGCCATCGCGGCGGGATTCCCGAAGCCCTGCGCCCAGACCCTCCAGGCGGGCTTCAGCGTGGACAGCCGGGCGACGTGCATGTGCGCGTCGATGAGCGGGAAGCCGTCGAGCATCAGTGCGCTTCGCGGGACGAGAGGGGTGGCCCGGGTGCGGCTGACTGCTGGGAGGAGGTGGGTGGCTGGGACTTCGGGGCGGGTTTGAGAACCGAGGCAGCCATCTTGCGCAGCTCGACGCGGCGCACCTTCCCGGTCGCGGTGGTCGGGAAGCCGTCGGTGAACACGACCGCGCGGGGCCGCTTGAACGACGGCAGCCCGTCGCGGCAGAACTCGATCAGCTCCGCCTCGCCGACCTGCTGTCCGGCCGTGAGCACCACGTAGGCCACCGGCTTCTCCAGTCCGTCCGCGTCGGACGCGCCGACCACAATGGCCTGCGCGACCGCCGGATGAGCCAGCAGCCGAGCCTCCACCTCCATCGGCGACACCCAGATGCCGCTGGCCTTGAGCATGTCGCCGGTGCGGCCCAGGCACGCGTAATACCCGTCGCCGTCGCGCACGTACGTGTCCCCGGTGCGGAGCCACTCCCCCTGGAACACCAGCCGCGAGGCCTCGTACCGCGACCAGTAGCCCGTCGCGGCCGACTCGCCGCGCACGAACAGCGTGCCGGGGACGCCCGGTTCGGTCACGTCGGCGCCGGTGTCCTCGTCGACCAGCCGCAGGCGGTAGCCGGGCACGGCGACGCCGGTGGTGCCAGCCTTGACCTCGCCGGCCCGGTTGGACAGGAAGATGTGCAGCATCTCGGTCATGCCGATGCCGTCGAGGACGTCGATGCCGTAGTGCGCGGTCCACCGCTCGTACAGCTGCGCGGGCAGCGCCTCCCCCGCCGAGGCGGCCAGCCGCACCCCGGCGAGCGCGCCGGGCGGCAGGCCGGCCCGCAGCATGTTCGCGAAGAACGTCGGGCCCGCGAAGAACAGCGTGGCGCCGTACTTGGCGGCGGCTTCCGCCATCACGTCCGGCCGTGCCGGGACCGGGTTCAGCACGGCCGCGGCGCCCACCGACATCGGGAACAGCACCGAATTGCCGAGCCCGTAGGCGAAGAACGCCTTGGCCGCGGACAGGCAGCGGTCCTCCGGCCGGATGCCCAGCACCTGCCTGCCGTAGGTCTCGCACACCACCCGGACCGAGGCGTGCCGGTGCATCGCGGCCTTCGGCGTGCCCGTGGTGCCCGAGGTGTAGAGCCAGAACGCGGGCGAGTCCTCCGCCGTGTCGTAGACGAGGTCGTCCGCGGCGGCGGTGGCCAGGTCGTCGAGCAGGTGAACTGGCCGGGTACCGGCGGCAAGCGGGGAATCCGCCAGTACCCCGGCCAGTTCGGACGCCTCCGCGGCGGCCGACTCCGCCGCCGAGGCGAACTCGTGGGTGACCGCGAGAAAGCCGGCGCGCGAGTCCCGCAGCAGTTCCGCGATGCCATCGGAGTGCAGCATCGTCGAGACAGGCACCGGGATCGCGCCTACCCGCATCGCGGCCAGGTAAACGACGACGAACTC
>JASHPP010000733.1 GCA_030038035.1 Trebonia sp. | reverse complement strand
TCGCAGCAGCAGGCGGAAGTCGATCTGGTGCCCGCCTTCGAGAAACCGGCCCGCGGTGCCATGCCGCAAGCTCGCCAGCCGGACCCGGATGAAGCCGAGCACGTCGTCGGTCACCCGCTGGCTGTAGCCGATCTCGGTGACCACCCGCTCGGCCGCGCGCTGCAGGTCGGTGAGCGCCGGATAGCCGGCCGGCGCGCCTCTCGGCTCCCCAAGCGCGAGATCCCAGCCGGCATCCTCATAGACCCGGGTGAGCGCGGCGCTGACCACCTGGGGGAACGGTTCCTCGGACCGGAATGACGCGATGAACAGCGCCTTGACCAGGTCCGCGTGGGTCTGCAGCGGAAACCTGGCGCCGCCAGGGCCGGCGGCCGGTTCCAGCGGGTTCAGGCCCGCGGCGACGGCGTCCGCCTCGCCGAGCCTGATCCGGACCACCTCGGCGCCGGGTATCCGGTTCGCCATCAGGCGGTACTCGGCCTTGGCCGGCTCCACGACGAGCCACGGGATGTGCTGCCTGGTCGCCGCCTCGAGCAGGGACCGCACGGTCTGCGACTTACCGGCGCCGGTGGCGCCGCATACGAACACGTGCCTGTTCAGCGAGCCGAGCGGCAACCTGAACGGCCCCGCGGGCATCCGGTTGCGATCGAGGATGTCGCCAAGGTGGACGGCGGCTCCGGTGATTTCCTGATTGACGTCGAAGTCGGAACCGAGCGTCAGCCGCAGGCCGGGAATCTCGGACTGCGGCGGTCGCGCGAGCACGGCAAGCAGCTCGGTGGACCCGCAGAACGGCGCGGTGGGGACGGCGTCGCCGCCGGGATGGCAGCCGGGTTCGCCGCCGGGTTCGCCGCTGCCCGGCGCGGGTTCGCGCGGCGGCGCGGGGCTCAGCGCGTACGGCAGCCCGTCCAGCTGAGCGGATGCGCACAGCAGGCCGGCCACGCGCGCGGCGCGCGCTTCATCGGACCCGCCGGCGAGCAGCTGAATGCGCCAGAAACCGGAAGAGACGCCCCGGTGCAGTTCGGCGTGGCGCTCCCTGAGGCGCCGCGCCTGGACCGCCTGCTCGGGGAACCGGTCGGCCGCGGCCTCGGCCAGCCGCTGGCGCACTGCCACCTCGCCGGCCAGCGAGCGCAGCGCCTCCGGCGGCAGGGGCTCGGCTACCACGATCCATCCGAACGGCCCGGTCCAGCTCGCGAGCAGCCCCTCCTCCAGTGACGGCGCGGCGCGGCTCGCGGCCAGCGGCCGGGAAACGTCGGCGGGCGCGAGCAGCCCGTCACTGATGCCGGCGATCTCCCGCCAGCAGGGGACGCGGCCGAGCAACTCGGCCAGCGCGCCCGGTCGCAGGACCGCTGCGCGCGCGCCGCCTGGCAGCGACAAGAGCACACCGTCGCCGTCGCCGTCGCCGTCAATGCTGCTGCCGGCGGATGCGGCCCGCTCGCTCCCGGCCAGCTCGCTCCCCGCGGCGATGACGTGCACCGCCCCGCCCTGTGCCGTCCTGACCCACCCGAACGCAACGATGCCGCGGGTGTGGAGTCCGCCATGGTAGGCGGCTGCCAGCGCCGCCACCCGCTGCGGCCTGCCCGCATCGGTCTCGTCGCGGCGGCCAGAGTCCGGCGCGGCGGCGTCGCGGCGGCGCGGGATCTCGGTGATGCGGAACGCGCCGATGCCCGTCAGTCGCGTCAGCGCCGGGCACGCCGACCCGGGGACCCTGCCCGACCCGCCGACCGCCATCCGCCACCGCGCTCACGAAGTTACTTAACGGATAATTATAGATACGTAACGTAATGTCCGTCGCGACGGTTCACCGGGGAAACCGAGAAGCCCCCTAAGGCGTCCAAGGTGTAGACGATCCCGGCCTGAGATCGCTGGATTCGCGGAGCTGCCATGCGCGCCGACCGGTACACCCGCCACGGATTCACGCTCGCCGCCACCGCGGCCCTGCTGACCATGACCGCGTACGGGTCCGCGTCCGCGGCCACGCCGGCCAGCCTCCAGCGGCCGGCCGGGACGGCCGCGGCGGCGCCAGGCTGGCGGGTGGTCAAGACGATCGGACCCGCCAAAGACAGCGTGTCCGGCCTGCTCACGGCCGACTCGGCCACGGACGCCTGGTCGATCTGGACGGCGCAGGGGCTGACGGCCGTGGAGCACTGGACGGGCAAGGCCTGGCAGCGGGTGCCGCTGCCCGCCAAGCTCGACGGCTACGTGAACTCGGCGGCGGCCACGGGCTTCCTGAGCGCGAGCTCGGCGGGCAATCTCTGGCTGTTCGACGGCAGCGGCACGGCGCTGCGCTGGACCGGGGCGAAGTGGCTGGTCCAGGCGCTCCCCTCGTGGGTGTCGCGGCCCACCGACGCCGCCGCGTTCAGCCCGGGCGACGTGTGGGTCTTCGGGACCGACGACTACGCGGCCCGCTACAACGGCCGCGCCTGGGCGAAGGTAAAGCTGCCCGAGCCGGCCGCCGACGTGAGCGCGGCCGGGCCCGACGACATCTGGGCGCTCGGATCCAGCCTCGGCTACGTCATGCACTGGAACGGCACGAACTGGGCAACGGTCGGCGTGCCGCTGCCGCCGCTGCCGTCGGGCGCCACTCTTTCTTACGCGGACATGACGGCGGTCGGGCCGCAGGACGCCTGGCTGGTCCGGACGATCACGCTCTCGTCCAGCCCTGTTCCCGACACCGCCATGCTGCACTGGAACGGCAGGGCATGGCTTACCGTGGTGAGCCCCGTCGACTTCGCCGGGTCGCTGGTGCCTGACGGGCACGGCGGTCTGTGGGTGGCGGGCATCGACCTCAACCCCAGCGGATTCTGGCTGGTCTACCACCTGACCGCCGGCCGCTGGACCGACTACGGCACGCTCCCCGGCGTGATCCCGCAGGCGCAGCCATACCTGACCTGGATTCCGGGGACGCGCTCGCTGTGGGCGGCCGGCCAGGGGCTCAACGCCGCGAGCCCCGGCAGCTACTACGGCGCGATCCTCAAGTACGGCCCCTGACTCGCGGAGCTGCCATGCGCGCCGACCGGTACACCCGCCACGGATTCACGCTCGCCACCACCGCGGCCTTGCTGACCATGACCGCGTACGCGTCCGCATCCGCGGCTCCGGCTAGCCTCGGGCGGCCGACCGGGGCCGCGGCGCCGGCGGCGACGCCCGGATGGCGGGTGGTCAAGACGATCGGACCAGCCAAAGGCAGCGTGTATGGCCTGCTCACGGCGAGCTCGGCGACAGACGCGTGGTCGATCTGGACGGCGCGGCGGCTGACGGCCGTGGAGCGCTGGACGGGCAAGGCCTGGCAGCGGGTGCCGCTGCCGGCGAAGCTGGACGGCTACGTGAACTCGGCCGTGGACAGGGGGTTGATCAGCGCCAGCTCGGCGGGCAACGCCTGGCTGTTCGACGGCAGCGGCAGGGCGCTGCGCTGGACCGGGGCGAAGTGGCTGGTCCAGGCGCTCCCGTCCTGGGTGTCGCGGCCCACCGGCGCCGCCGCGTTCAGCCCGGACGACGTGTGGGTCTTCGGGACCGGTGACTACGCGGCCCGCTACAACGGCCGCACCTGGGCGAAGGTGAAGCTGCCCGAGCCAGCCGCCGACGTGAGCGCGGCCGGGCCCGACGACATCTGGGCACTCGGACCGAGCCTCGGCTTCGCGATGCACTGGAACGGAAAAACGTGGGGGACTGTCGCCCTCCCCGCGCCGCCGCCGCTGCCGGCGGGCGCCACCCTCTACTACTCGTACATGACCGCGGTCGGACCGCAGAACGCCTGGCTGGTCCGGTCGATATCGCTCTCGTCGACCCCCGTCCCGGACGACGTCATGATGCACTGGACCGGCAAGGTATGGCATACCGTCGCCAGCAGCCCGGTCGACCTGCTCGGGTCCCTGGTGCCTGACGGGCACGGCGGGCTGTGGGTGGCGGGCAC
>JASHPP010000096.1 GCA_030038035.1 Trebonia sp. | reverse complement strand
AGCACGTCGTCGAGCAGCTCGCCCTTGCCGCCGTGCCATCCGGTGATCTTCTCCCGCAGCTGCCTGTCCAGCCTCCTGAAGTTCTCCTCCACCTCGCGGAAGTCAGCGAGCAGCTCGCGGGCGGTCGCGGAGAACTGCTGGTAGCGGTCGCGCACCGCGCTGGAGTCGAGCATCGCCAGGTCGCCCGCGTCGATGCGGGCGATCTCGTCGTCTATCCGCTGTCGCTGGCGCCGGAGCTCCTCGATCCTGGCCCGCGGGTCGGGCTCGGTGCCGAAGACGATCTGGCGGAGCAGGTCGAAGATCGTGTTGAGCCTGGACTCGGTGCCGACGAATTCCCGTTCGCCCAGCGCGCGCACCCACTGCAGGGCCTTCTCCACCGCCGGGGTCGCGTCGAAGTGCGGCTCGTCGCTGCCTTCTGGGTAGTACTTGCGCAGCCACCCGGACTCCGGGCTCGCCCAGTCGTCAAGGTAAGCCTTGGCCGGCTTGGGGAAGCTCCTGGGCGCGCGCTCGTTCAGCGCGTAGAGCTCGTCGTCCAGTCGGCTTGCCAGCTCGGTGGCGGCGATCGAGCGGACGTTGTCCGCGACGAACACCCGGTGCAGGAAGCTGAGCACCAACGGCGCGCTGTCCGCGCGCAGCAGGCGCCAGGCGGGGCTGTTGGCGCGCAGCCAGGCGACGTCGTCGAAGCTGATCCGGCCGCTCGTCCCGCCTGTGGTCCCGCTGGTTTCCCCGCCTGCCATGGCGAACATCGTAGGGGCGGGCTATGACATTCCGCCGGATCTCGCGCGTGGCGGATGGGCTGCCGCGCAGCGGGCTGGGGCGCAGCGGGCTGCCGCAGAGCAGGCTGGGGCGCAGGCCCGACGCTGACCGGATGCCGCACCGGTCAGGCCAGCGTGGAGCACTGGCCGCTGGCCGGGCCCTGGACCGTGTTGGGCTGGCCGTTGTCGGCCGGGGCCGGGTTGTTGCCCGAGCAGGACAGCGGTCCGTCGATCGTGTTGCCCGCCACCACCGCGCCGCCGCTGTTACCGCTGATGCTGGCCGGGCCGCTGATCGTGTTCCCGGTCAGGGTCAGCCCGCCGGTGTTCCCGCTGAGGGTGACCGGGCCGCTGATGGCGTCCTGCCCGCACGGGGAGCCGGCGGTCCCGCCGAGCAGCACCAGCCCGGTCGCGCCGGACACCGACACCGGGCCGCTCACCGTCGAGCCGCATACCGCCAGGCTGCCCGGGTCGCTGGCGGACAGCGGCCCGGCCAGCCGCGAGCTGGCCACGGAGACCACCGCCCCGGCAGTGATTTTCACCGGCCCGGAGACGGTCGCCCCGGCCAGGCAGGTGACGCCGGATCCGATCGTCAGCGGCCCGGCGTGGCTCCCGGTGATCGTCGTGGCGCATCCGCCGACCGTGATGGACAGCTGCGCCGTGGCGGTCTGCGGCGTCGGGCTGGTCGAGTCCGTCGCCTGCACGGTGAAGCCGAACGTGCCGGCCAGCACCGGCGTCCCGGAGATCACCCCGGCCGAGGCGTCCAGCGATAGCCCGGGCGGCAGCGACCCGCTGGTCAGCGACCAGGAATAGGGCGGGTTGCCACCGGTCGCGGCCAGCGTCGCCGAGTAGACCGAGCCCAGCGTGGCGGCCGACAGGCTGGCGGTGGTCACCGCGAGCGGCACCTCGTAGCTGATGATCACTTCGCCGTTCGGGGCGTCGTCCGGTGCCGCGACCCCGTCGACGACCGTGACCCCGGCCACGTCTTCGGGGTAGCTGGCCCCGCCGCCGCCTCCGCCGCCGCCGGCGCCGAGGCCGAACCCAATGGGGTTGACCCCGCCTTGCCCGCCGCCTCCGCCGCCGTTGTAGCCGCCGCCTCCGCCGCCGCCGTTCGCCGCGCCGCCGCCGCCGGTTCCCTGGCTGGCACCGGTGCCGCCGCCGGCGCCGCTGGCGCCGTTGTCGAACCCGCCGCCACCGCCGCCGCCGGGGGCCATGTCCGTCCCGGCGCCGCCTCCGCCGCCGCCGGTCAGGATGCCGAATGCCCCCTGCCCCTGGGCGCCGGAGGAATCGGCGTTGCCGCCCGGGCCGCCAGATGAGGAACCGTCCTGGCCCGCGCCGCCGCCGCCCCCGGCCGCCAGCAGGTCGCTGGTCACCGGGTAACTGCCGTCCGCGGCCTGGCCGCGCACGTCGCTCCCGCCGCCGCCGTCGCCCGCGCCGCCCGCCCCGGGGCCGCCGCCGTTGAACGTGCTGGCCGCGTCATTGGTCCCGCCGCCCTGCCCGACGTCGACCTGGAGTACCGTCCCCGGGCTGACCGCCAGCGTGGCGGTGACCTGCGCGCCCAGCCCGCCGGACTCACCGGACGAGGACGCGCCTCCCTCGGCGCCGTACAGCGTGAACGTCGCCTGCGTCACCCCCTGCGGCACCGTCCATGACTGGGCGCCGCCGGTGTACTCGCAGCTGACCGTCGCTGTGTTACCGCTGATGACCGCCGCCGGGCAGGGCGGCGCCACGGCCTGCGCCGCGGCGCCGCCCGCGGTCAGCACGGTCAGCCCGGCTCCGCCGAGAAGGGACGCGACCGCCGCCCACACCGCACGTCGCCGCCTGGCAGGGCGCAAGCGCCCCGATACGCTGAATACGCCCATGACCCTTGCTCCCTTCCGGAGGACCGCCGCTCGGCTTCCACCCGGACTGCGGCCGCTTACCGCGGCCCGGGCGGATTATCCGCCCGGGCCGCGCCCGTGCCAAGGGGCTGCGGGGCTTGGGCTTGGGCTTGCTACGGGATCTTGTGCTGGCCGCGCTTGACGATCTTGATCGTTCCCGCGCTCTGCGGCGTGGCGCTGCCCGGCGCGTAGTCGAACACGGTGTGGGTGGCGAAGTTGAACACGAACACGTCGACGATCGCGTACGTGCTCGGGTCGAGCCACACGATGTACAGCTGGGTACGGCTGATCGGAACGGCGACGTAGTCCTCTTGCGGGAATTTCACGCCGACGTCCGGGCCGGCGATCGGGACGCCCTGCACCGTGCTGGCCGTGTAGGTCTGCTGGAACGTGTTACCCGTGTTGCGGCCGAGGGTGTAGACGGAGTCGATAACCCAGCCGTTGAGGTCGAAGGTGTTCAGGGTGAGCTTCGGCTTCGGGGGGTGGTGCTTCTTCCACGCGGGCGTGTGCGCCGCGGCAGCGCTGGCCGGCTTGGCGCTGGCCGACGCGGAGGTGGATACCGCGGCGGCGATGCCGCCCGAGGCCAGCACTACTGCCAGGCCGGCGGCCGCCATCCGGACTCGCTTGGTTGAGAACATGCGTCCCTCCTCCTTTGGGGAATATCGCCAGCACCTTGAGTCGCGCCGGAAGGCGGAACAATGCGGGGCAGCGATCGCATTTTCTATCACCGTCCTAAACGCCAGCCCATCGTGAGCCGTTACGGCTGGACAATAATGATGCTGCAATCCACTTTCGGGACAGGGCGGAGCCGGAATACGCTCTCAGGCAGTGGGGGTATCGGCAACTTAGGACCCGAGCGGCATATTTTTTGTCCGGATTATGGGGTTTTGTCCCAGCGGCCCGGGTCCTATGTTGCGCGCTCAGTTCTGCTCGCGCCTATCCGGGTGGTCTGGGCGGCTGGCTCGGCGGCCAAAGTTCCGCGGTTACGGCGTGCGGCCGAGGATTTCGATGGACCTCTCGCGCATCTCCACCTTGCGGACCTTGCCGGTGACGGTCATCGGGAACTCGTCCGTGATGTGCACGTAGCGCGGGATCTTGTAGTGCGCCAGCTTCCCGTCGCAGAACTCGCGCAGCGCCTGCGCGGTCAGCGCGGCGGCGCCTGGCCGCAGCCGGATCCAGGCCATCAGTTCCTCGCCGTACTTGGGGTCCGGCACCCCGATCACCTGCGCGTCCAGGATGTCGGGGTGGGTGTAGAGGAACTCCTCGACCTCGCGCGGGTAGACGTTCTCGCCGCCCCTGATCACCATGTCCTTGATCCGGCCGGTGATCGACAGGTAGCCGTCGTCGTCCATCACGGCGAGGTCGCCTGTGTGCATCCAGCGGGCGGCGTCGACGACCTCGGCGGTCTTGTCGGGCTGCTCCCAGTAGCCGAGCATCACCGAGTAGCCGCGGGTGCACAGCTCGCCTGGAGTGCCGCGCGGCACGGTCAGGCCCGTCGCGGGGTCGATCACCTTGACCTCGATGTGCGGGCCCACCCGGCCGACGGTCGCCACCCGGCGCTCGATCGAGTCGTCCATCCGGGTCTGGGTGGACACGGGCGAGGTCTCCGTCATGCCGTAGCAGATCGACACCTCGGTCATGCCCATCCGGTCGATGACCTGCTTCATCACCTCGACCGGGCAGGGCGAGCCTGCCATGATGCCGGTGCGCAGGCTGGACAGGTCGAACGTGTCGAAGCCGGGCACCGCGAGCTCGGCGATGAACATCGTCGGCACCCCGTACAGCGACGTGCAGCCCTGGGCCTGCACCGCCGCCAGGGTCGCCGCCGGGTCGAACGCCGACGCGGGTATCACGATCGCCGCGCCGTGGCTGGTCGCCGCCAGGTTCCCCATCACCATCCCGAAGCAATGGTAGAACGGCACCGGGATGCAGATCCTGTCCTCGTGGGTGTAGTTGCACAGCTCCCCGACGAAGTACCCGTTGTTCAGGATGTTGTGGTGGGACAGCGTGGCGCCCTTAGGGAACCCGGTGGTCCCCGAGGTGTACTGGATGTTGATCGGGTCGTCGGCGCTCAGCTCGATCGCGCCGAGCGCGGACCGGTCGGCGCCGTGGCCGGCGTCGAGCAGCGAGGTCCAGGCGCCTGAGCCAAGCAGCACGACCTGTTCCAGGCGCGGGCAGCGCGGCCGGACTTCGGCGATCATCGCCGCGTAGTCGGAGGTCTTCAGCCGCTGCGCGGCGACAAGCAGCCGCGTGCCCGACTGGTTCAGCACGAACTCGAGCTCGCTGATGCGGTAGGCGGGGTTGATGTTCACCAGGATCGCGCCGATCTTCGCGGTGGCGTACTGGGTGTAGACCCACTCGGCGCAGTTCGGCGCCCAGATCCCGACCCGGTCCCCCTTGGTGATCCCCAGCCCGAGCAGGGCCAGGGCGAGCGCGTCGACTTCCGCGGCGAGTTCGGCGTACGTCCACTGGCGGCCGGCCGGCACGTCCGCGAGCGCCATCCGGCCCGGGTACCCGGCGACCGCGCGGTCGAAGTTCTCCCCGATCGTGTCGCCGAGCAGCGGCGCCGCCGAGACCGCCGACGTGTAGCTCTTCTCCGCCATGACTTGCTCCCCTCGCCGCCGCGGCCGCCGGACTCTAGCTTGGTACCCGCGCCGGCGCCGCGTCCACGGGGCCGGCGGCCGGTGGGGCGGGGAGACGGCACTGTCCGTTCGGGATAATAGGGTCTTTCATTATGGACACCGGTGTAGCCATCTTCCCGACACACGATGCGATCGCGCCCGCCGACGTGGCGCGGCTGGCCGAGCAGCGCGGGCACGAGTCGCTGTTCTTCCCCGAGCACACGCACATCCCCGCGAGCCGGGCGACGCCCTGGCCTGGCGGGCGGCCGCTGCCGCGCAGGTACGCGCACACGTTCGACCTGTTCGTCGCGGTAACCGCCGCGGTGACCGCGACCACCCGGCTGCGGGTCGGGTCCGGCGTGTGCCTGGTGATCCAGCGGGACCCGATCATCACCGCCAAGGAGGTCGCGTCGGTCGACGTCCTGTCCGGCGGGCGGTTCGAGTTCGGCGTCGGCGCGGGCTGGAACAGGGAAGAGATGGCCAACCACGGCACCGACCCGCGGGTCCGGATGGCGATCATGCGGGAGCGCGTGGAGGCCATGAAGGCGATCTGGACGTCCGAGGAGGCCAGCTACGCCGGGTCGCACGTGTCGTTCGACCGGATCTGGTCGTGGCCGAAGCCCGCGCAACGGCCGCACCCGCCGGTGCTCGTCGGCGGGGACGGGCCGGGCGTGCTTGACCGGGTGCTCGCGTTCGGGGACGCCTGGATCCCGAACCACGCGCCCGCGGGGATCCTGGAGCGGGCGAAGGAGCTGCGGGCGCGGGCGGACCGGGCGGTGGGACTGATCGTGATGGGCGTGCCTGCCGATCCGCGGGTGCTCGAAGCGTACGCGGCGGCTGGGTTCGCGCGGGCGGTGCACTGGCTGCCTTCGGCGCAGCGCGGGCCGGTGGAGCGGGCCTTCGACGCGTTCGAGGCGGCCGTCGCCGAGTTCACGGGCGAATAGCCAGGCTCCCGGGTTCGCGGGAGCGTGGCCGGGTTCGCGGGAGATCGGGGGTGGGCCGTGGCGGTCCCGCGGCCCGGAATCGGATCCGGTCCGCGGGACCGCACGCCCCCCGGTGCGCCCCCGCCCCGTGTCCCCGCCCTGGTGCGCCATTGTGCCCGCTTCGCGGGCCTTTACGCAGGCTTGCCGCCTATGTCCGGACAGAGTCGGACAAGCAAGGCGAAGCGCGCGACAGATCGCAAATTCGCATCGATATCCGAAAACGCGAAGAACTCCGCTGCCGGTCCATGTGTCATCTCAATGCATAGGGTCCTTAGGGGGGCGCCCTTCCATGCGCGGTCTCCTGCGGACGCGAGCTTTCCTTACGCGCATGTCGTGGTGACACCTTGGGAGACCCATGGCTGACCAACAGGCTTCCCCTGACCCGGAGCGGATCGCGACACAAGCGGACTTCGGCCGCGAGCTCACCGCGCTGCGAGAGCGTGCCGGACTGAAGATCCGCGAGGTCGCGAAGGCGACCGGCATCCCGGTCAGCACCACGGGCGACTACTTCTCCGGCCGCCACCTGCCGGCCGACCGCCAGCAGCTGCTGCGGATCCTCGACGTGTGCGGGGAGGCCGATCCCGGCACGACAGCGTGGTGGGAGGCCGCGCTGCGCCGGGCCAGGCGGCCGCCGGGCCGGAAGACCGACACCCCGTACCGTGGCCTGGCGAGGTTCGAGGTCGAGGACGCGCGCTGGTTCTTCGGCCGCGAGGAAGTCACCAACCTGCTCGTCGACCTCGCGGCCGAGGCGACCGCGCTGCCGCTGATGCTCGTCGGGCCTTCCGGCGCGGGCAAGTCGTCGCTGCTGCGCGCCGGCCTGCTGCCCCGGCTGCGGGAACTGGCCGACGCGGCCCCCGGCATCGCCGGGCCGGTGACGGTGCTCGAGCCGACGCACACCCCCGTCGCCGACCTCAAGGCGCACCTCGCCGGGCTGACGCCCGGCCAGGAGGGGGCCGACGGCGGCAGGCCGGCCGTCATCGTCGATCAGTTCGAGGCGGTCTTCACGCTGTGCCAGGACGAGACGCAGCGGCGGGAGTTCATCGCCGGCCTGTGCGACCTGGCCAGGACCGCGCTGGTCGTGCTCGCGCTGCGCGCCGACTTCTACGACCACGCCATCCGCTATCCCGCGCTGGCGAGCGCGCTGCAGTCGCGGCAGGTCGTGCTCGGCCCGATGACGGCGGAACAGGTGTGCCGCGCGGTGACCGAGCCGGCCCGGCTGGCCCGCGTGGACGTCGAAGATGGCCTGGTCGGGCTGCTGCTCGCGGACCTGGCCCCGCACGACGCGCCGCAGGGCGGCGCGTACGAGCCAGGCGCGCTGCCGCTGCTGTCGCACGCGATGCTCGCCACCTGGGAACACAGCCGCGGCGGCACGCTCACGATCGCGGACTACCTGGCCAGCGGCGGGATCAAGGACGCGCTGACCCAGTCCGCGGAGCGGGCGTACGGGAGCCTTTCCGCGGACCAGCGGCAGCTGGCCAGACGGCTGTTCCTGCGGCTCGTGCACGTGGCCGACGACCTGCCGCCGAGCCGCGCCAGCGTCGAACTCGGCGAGCTGCGCGACTGGGGCGGCGACGGCGACCAGGTGCTCGCCACGTTCGTCGACGAGCGGATGATCACGGTGGACGCGGGCTCCGCCCAGATCACGCACGACGCCCTGCTCACGGCCTGGCCGCGGCTGCGGTCCTGGATCGAGGGCGGCATGGACGGGCTGCGCACCCGCAGGCGGATCACCCAGGGCGCCCGCACGTGGGCGGACGCCGACCGGGAGAACGCCGCGCTGTGGCGCGGCAGCCAGCTGGCGGTGGCCAGGGAGTGGGTGGCGGACGAGGACAACCGCGCCGCGCTGCCCGCGCTCGCCGCCGAATTCGTCGACGCCTCGATCGCGCAGGATTCGGCCCTGCGGCGTGCGCGGCGGCGCCGCACCCGGTGGCTGCAGGGCATCGTGGCCGTGCTGACCGCCCTCGTCGTCGTGGTCGCCGGGCTGACGGTCTACGCCTTCAGGCAGCGCCAGGCGGCTTCGACCGCGCAGCAGGAGACGAGCGCGGACGAGACCGCGCTCGAGGCCGGCCAGATCCGCGGCCAGGACCCGTCGCTGGCCGCGCAGCTCAGCGTCTCGGCCTACGGCCTCGTGCACACCCAGCTGGCGACGGCCAGCCTGCTCGAGTCTTCTGGCACGGCGTCGGCAGCCCGCATCGTCGACTCGCCGGGCATCGTGCAGTGGGCGGCGGTCAGCCCGGACCACACGCTGCTCGCGGCGGCCGGCGCCGACGGCACGCTCCGGCTGTGGGACGTGGCCGATCCCGGCCATCCCTTTCTCGTCGCCACGCTGGCCGGGGAGAACTTCAACGATCCGCTGTACGTGGCGGCGTTCAGCCCGGACGGCCGCGTGCTCGCCGCCGCCGGCGCCGGCCAGGTGGTCCGCCTCTGGGACGTGTCGGACCCGGCCCGGCCGCGCCCGCTCGGCGTGCCGCTGACCGGGCCGCGCAACACGATCTACTCGGTCGCGTTCAGCCCCGATGGGCGCACCCTCGCGGTGGGCAGCGCGGATGACACCGTCCGGCTCTTCAACGTGACCGACCCCGCCCGCGCCGTGCCGCTCGGCAGGCCGCTGACCGTGCCGGGCGCGGACGCGTACGTGGAGTCGGTCGCGTTCAGCCCGGACGGCCGGACGCTCGCGGCGGGCACCGCGACCGGCACGGTCTGGCTGTGGAACGTCGCCAGTCCTGACAGGCCCGTCGCGTTCGCGGGCATGCCGCTCACCGGGCCGGCCATGCAGGTCTCCGGGGTGGCGTTCAGCCCGGACGGCCGACTGCTCGCCGCGGCCAGCCAGGATAAGAAAGTGTGGCTGTGGCGGCTGGCCGCGGCCGCGCGGGGCGGCACGGCCGCGGCCGGCGCGGCCTTCCCCGACGGAACGCTGAGCGGCGCGGCGAACTGGGTGAACACGGTCGCGTTCAGCCCGGACGGGACGACCCTCGCGGCGGGCACGTCCGACGCGAGCGTGCTGGTCTGGAACCTGGCCACCCGCGCGCTCGCCGACACGCTGCCGCAGACGCAGCCGGTCACCTCGGTGGCCTGGGACGGCCCGGGACGGATCGTGTCCAGCGACGCGGACGGGACGATCTCGCTGTGGACGGTGCCGACGCCTGTGCTGGCGACGGGGAACGCGGCGACGTCGGTCGCCTACAGCCCGGACGGAAAGATCCTCGCCGTCGGCGGCCAGAACGTGCAGATCTGGAACGCGGCCACCCGCCAGCTGATCGCGACGCACCTGCTGCCCGCGAACACGTTCGTCAACGGGCTCGCGTACTCACCGGACGGCCGCGTCATCGCGGTCGCCTACAGCGACGGCACGGCCGGGCTGCTGAACGCGGGCACGCTCGCGCCGCTCGGCAGGCCGTTCCGGGTGACCGCGATGGGCAACGACGAGACGGTCGCGTTCAGCCCGGACGGCGCGATCCTCGCCACCGGCAGCGACGACGGGACCGTTCGGCTGTGGTCGGTGAGCGATCCGGCCCGCCCGCGTCAGCTGAGTTCGGTGCACGACTCGGGCACCTACGTGTACACGGTGGTCTTCTCCCCCAACGGCAGGACGCTCGCCGCGGCGAGCACTGACAACCTTACCCGGCTCTGGGACATGGCGGACCCGGCCCGCCCGGTCCTGCTCGGCAAGCCGCTCGGCGGGTTCACCAGCTACGCGATCGGGCTGGCGTTCACCCCGGACGGCAAGCTGCTCGCCATCAGCAGCGCGGACAAGACCATCCGCCTGTGGAACGTCGCCAACCCGGCACGCCCGGTCCTGGTGGGCGCGCCGCTGACCGGGCCGGCCGGGTACATCTGGGCGGTGGCGTTCAGCCCGGACGGCGACACGCTGGCGGCCGGCGTCACCGACGGCACCGTGTGGCTGTGGGATGTCGCCAACCCGGCCAGCCCGTCGCTGATCGCCACCCTCACCGGACCGGCCGGCCACGTGTACTCGGTCGCGTTCGCGCCGGCCGGCGGTGAGCTCGCGGCCTCAAGCGACGACGGCACCGTGCACCTGTGGGATACCGACCCCGCCACGGCGGAAGCGGCCATCTGCGCCGACCTCGGCCAGCCGCTCACCGCTAAGGAGTGGTCGACGTACGTGCCCGACGTGCCGTACCGCGTGCCGTGCCAGTGAGGACCGCCCGGCCCGCTCGCGCCGTGCCCAGCCGGCCGGCCGGCTGGCTCTTGGCGGGCGTTTCCCTGGCGTCCCAGGAGTCCCGCAAGTACGACTTTGGACACTTTGTTCGTGGACAAATCGGGCATTTCGGGCGCCAAATGGTCACAGAGTGTACAAAGTCGCCTGATCAGGGCATTTAGGAGCCGCCGCGCTGGCCGGCGGCGCCGGCCTTGGGCAGATCAGGAACGTGCGCGGTGGCGGCGCGGCGCCGCAGTCGGCCCGCCACGGCCGTGCCCCATACCGGCACGAGGATGCCGTACAACCCCAGGGGCGCGGCGCCGCAGTCGGCCCGCCACGGCCGTGCCCCACACCAGCACGAGGATGCCGTGCAACCCCAGGGGCGCGGCGGCGCAGTCGGCCCGCCACGGCCGTGCCCCACACCAGCACGAGAATGCCGTACAACCCCAGCGGAGCGGCGGCCGCCGGG
Organism: Trebonia sp.; assembly: GCA_030038035.1. Next base: position 240 of record JASHPP010000096.1, on the reverse strand, counting down.
CCGAACGCGGCGGTCGCGAGGCCTGCGGCGATCGCGAAGTCGCGCATCGACGTGGTCAGCAGCAGGGCGGTGGCCGCGCGCGGGCCGGTGCGCGCGCCGAGCAGCCGGCCAAGCAGGGCAGTCCCGGCGAGGAAGGCGGCCAACGCCGCCGCGACGGCCGCGTACCTGGCCGACAGGTGCACCTCGGCGGCGATGAGCGCGACCAGCGCGGCCACGGCGAACAAGGCGACGCCGGACGCG
>JASHPP010000732.1 GCA_030038035.1 Trebonia sp. | reverse complement strand
GACAGGGCGACGCCTGCTCCGGCGCCGGCGGCCAGGGCGACGATCGCCGTCACGGTCAGCCCGAGCGCGTGCCTGCCGCGCCGCCGGCGCGGCGGCTCTGGTACGTGGTACGCCCCGTACGGGTACTGTGCAAATGGCTCACTCATTGGTCCTGTCACCCCGAGTCCTGTTGCTGCTTCTCGGCTTGTTACTACTTGAGAATCGGCTAGCAACCTTGGCGAACCCCGAAGGGACTGTCAGCCGGTGCTACCAGTTCCCTGAAGGTTTCCTGACAATCTTCAGCCTTCCGGTATGTCCTGTTTCAGGCCGGCATGCGGAACCGGGGCAGCGGCGACGGCAGCAGGAGCAGCGCGCCGCCGACCCCGCCGCCCACCGCGATCCACAGCGCCGGCCGCAGGCCGAGCGTGGCGCCGACCAGCCCGCCGAGCAGCGCGCCGGCCGGCCGGGTGCCGTAGTTGATCGCCTGGAACGCCCCGGAAACCCGGGACCGGACGGCGTCCGGTATCACCGACGCGAAGATCGCGCCGCTGGTGACGTCGAGCGCCATCACGCCGAAGCCGCTCATGAACAGCGCGGCGAACAGCATCGCGAGCACGACGAGGTGGTGCGCGGGGGAGGCGAGCGGGACCAGGGCGAGCGGGGCGGTGAAGACCAGGCAGCCCGTGACGAACACCAGCCCGATGCCAAGCCGCGCCTCCAGGTGCCTGCTGAGCAGCGTGCCGACGAACGCGCCGAACGCGCCCGCCCCGATGACCAGGCCGAGCTCCCCGGGATGGACGCGCAGCCTGTTCACCGCGTAGAGCATGAACAGCGCGTTGAACATCCAGCTGAAGAAGTTGATGACCGCGGTGCCGGTGAGGGTCGCGCGGACGATGGGCGACTTCAGCACCCACCGCAGGCCCACGGTGACCCCTTCCGTGCCGTCGGAGGACGGCGGCTCGGCCGGCCTGATCGCGGCGAGCTGGCAGGCCGAGCCGAGGAAGGACAGGGCGTCGACGACGATGGCGAACGGCGCGGTCAGCACCTGGACGAGCAGGCCGCCGACGGACGGCCCGCCGATGAGCGACAGCGACCGGCTGCCGTAGATGAGCGCCTGCCCGTCCACGTACCGCCCGGACGGCACGATCGACACGAACAGCGTCCCGTCGCACACGGTGAACAGCACCGACAGCGTGCCGACCACGAACGTCACCGCGTACACCTGCAGCAGCGTCAGCGCGTGCAGCGCGTTGCAGACGGGGATGGTCGCGAGCGCCGCGGCGCGGCCCACGTCGGCGAGGATCATCATGTGCCGTCGCCTGCCCCGCCGGTCCACCCAGGCCCCGGCGTGCAGCCCGAACAGCAGGCTGGGCAGCCACAGCAGCGCGGTCAGGTACCCCATCGCCGCGGGCCCGGCGCGCAGCACGATGACGGCGGTGAGCGGGACCGCGACCGAGGACACCTGGTCGCCGAACATCGATACCGTCGACGCTCCCCAGTACCGCCGGAACACCCGGTCCCGCAGCAACGGCGGAACCAGACTACGGTTCCCCGTCCCTGTATTCATCGCGATGAAAGCGTATGTGTTAAATCCAGACATTGCACGCATCGCGTCGCATACAAAACCCGGTAAAAAGGCGGATTTTTATCCAGAACGGAACGGGCCGTCTCCCCAGCGTTCCTTACTCCGCCACGGGCTCGGCGGCGGCGGTGTCGCCCACCGCGGGCAGCGCGGGCAGCCATTCTCCTTCCGCGCCGGTCACCCATTCCCTGGGCCCGGCCAGCCAGTCGCGCACGGCCATGAACAGCATGTAGGGGATGAGGTCGACCGAGCGGCGCAGCACCCACTTGGTGCCCTTGGTGGCCATCCAGATGAAATCGTCGCGGCGGGACGGACCCGGGTTGGACGGCTCGGGATCGGGCTTGGCGGCCAGGTCGTGCCCGGCCGCGGCGAGTGAGTCCCAGAACCGGCAGGCGATCAGGCGGTGCCCGCGCTCGTTGGGGTGCAGCCGGTCCACCGACCAGTTGCGCCGGTCATAGGTCTCCGGGTCGCGGGTGGCGTCCCAGTGCAGCGTGCCGTACCGGGCGGCCACCTTGTCGAGTTCGGCGTTGACGGCCTGCATCCGCCGCGACAGCGGCTTGGCCAGCCCGCCGGGCAGCCCGAACATCCGGCCAGGGTCCGGCAGCCGCATGGTCAGCACTGTCGCGCCGGACGCCCGCAGCGCGGCGACCGTCCGGGCGGCGCACTGCCCGGTCCGCTCGGGATTGAAGCCGGCCCGCAGCGTGTCGTTGATGCCGACGACGACGCTGGCGATGTCGGGCCGGAGCTCGAGCGCGGCGGGAAGCTGGTCGCGTTCGACGTGCTTGGCCTGCGCCCCGAGCACCGCGAGGTTATGCAGCTCCGGTGCGGGCAGGCCCGCGGCCAGGAGCCGCGTCCAGCCGCGCCAGCCCCCGTCGGGCATGGGATCGCCCATGCCGATGGTGATCGAGTCGCCGAGAGTCACGATCCGTGTCATGGCTTTACCTGCCCGGGAGAACGAGACGAGTCTGGGTTAAGGGCTTCGTGCACTGCCAGGAAGGCCGCGACCGAGGCAGGCCAGCCGAACTCCTCGGCACGCGTCCGCGCCGCCCCGCGCCGGGCTTCCGGGTCCCTGGCGAGCACCGCGCGCACGCCGCCGGCGAAGTCCTCGCCGTCGACCGCGACCCCGGCGGTGCCGATCACTTCGGGCAGCGCGCTGGCCGCGCTGACCACGACCGGGGTGCCGCAGGCCAGCGCCTCGAGCGCGGCCAGCCCGAACGTCTCCACCGGTCCGGGCGCCACCACCACGTCGGCGCTGGCAAGCAGGGTGGCCAGGTGCTTGGGATCGGTGATGAAGCCGGCGAACCGCACTGGCAGTGACCTGCGCCGTGCCGCGCGCTCGAGCCGGGTGCGCAGCGGCCCGTCCCCCGCGACGACGAGCACGGCGTCCACCCCGGCGGCGCGCAGCCCGGCCACCGCGGCGAGCGAGCGGTGCGGCTTCTTCTCCACCGACAGCCGCCCGCAGTGCACGAGCAGCGTCTGCTCCTGGCCCGCGTACGCGTCTCGCGTCGTGCAGCTGTACCGCTCGGGGCTGAACAGCTCCAGGTCGACACCCAGCGGGATGCGCGTCAGGTTCGGCGCGCCGATCCGCTCGAACTCGGCCGCCGCCCACCGCGTGGTGCAGACGATCCGCTGGTAGGCGCGCACGCTGCGCCGGTTGAACGCGTCGGCCAGCGCCTTGCCCATGTTGGCGAGCAGGCGGCTGCGCCAGCGGGACATGCCGGAGACGTCGGCCGGCAGGCTGAGCAGCCCGGTCAGGCTCTCGTGCGAGACCATCACCGCGGGCACCCCGTGCTCGCGCGCCCACCGGCCGGTCCAGCGCAGCGTCGTCCGGTCCGACACCTCGATCAGGTCCGGCCGCAGTTCGGTCAGCAGCGCGGCAAGCCCGCGGCGCGCGAGCAGCGCCCGGTAGCCGCCGGTGAACGGCACGACCGGCCCGTACCTGGTGATCACCCGGCCCTGCGCGGTCTGCTCGTCGCCGCGGCCCCGCAGGCGCCCAGGCACGACAAGCACCGGCTCGTGCCCCGCCGCGAGGTAGCCTGCGCCCAGTTCGCGCAGCGCGGTACGCATGCCACCAGAGCGCGGGCCAACGTAGTTGGCCAGCCGGACAATTCTCATGCGGCCATCCTGCGTGGGACATCCTCCGTGCCGAGCACGGCGGCGTAGTGGCCGACCAGCTCGTCGACCAGGGCGGGCCAGGACCTGGCGAGCACGCGGCGCCTGGCCGCCTCGCCCAGCCGGGCGCGCAGCGCGGGGTTCTTGGCCAGCCTGCTGACCGCCGCGGCGAGCGCGTCGCCGTCGCCAGGGGGGACCAGGAATCCGGTCATCCCGTTGTCGACCAGGTCAAGCGGTCCGCCCGCGGCGGGCGCGATCACGGGCAGCCCGCTCGCCGCGGCTTCCTGGATCGTCTGGCCGAACGTCTCGAACGGGCCTGTGTGCACGAAGACGTCCAGGCTCGCGTAGATCCGCGCCAGGTCCGCGCCGTGCCGGGTGCCGAGGAAGACCGCGGCCGGAATGGACTGCCGCAGTTCCTCGTCCATGGGGCCGCCGCCCGTCACCGCCAGCCGCACCCCGGGCACGGCGGCGACTGAGGCCAGCAGGTCGACCCGCTTCTCGGTCGCCAGCCGCCCCACGTAGCCGGCGATCACCTCGCCGCCTGGCGCGATCGCTGCCCGCAGCCGCTCGTCCCGGCGCGCCGGGTGGAACAGCTGGATGTCGACGCCGCGCCCCCACAGCCGCACCCGTTCCATGCCGTGCTGACGCAGCTCGGCGGCCGTCACGGTGGACGGGGCCAGGGTCCGGTCGGCCGCGTTGTGGATGTCGCGCAGCCAGCGCCACGCGAAGGACTCGGTGACCGCGCCGAGCCGGTAGGCGCGCGCGTAGCTCGGCAGGTCGGTCTGGTAGACGGCGACCACCGGCAGCTCCATCGCCCTGGTTACGTGGCTGCCCCACGCGCCGAGGGCGACCGGGCTGGCCAGGTGGACAAGCTCGGTGCGGTGCCTGACGATGGCCCGGCGGGTCCGCGGCGTGGGCAGGCCGAGCCGGAACGTCGGGTATCCGGGCAGGGGAACGGACGGGACCCGTTCCACCGGGTAGGCGAACTGGGTGTCTGCGCCTGATGTGGCGCGCGCGGACTCCGGGGCAATGACCAGGGGGTGGTGGCCGCTGCGGACGAGGTTTTCTGCCACGCGCACTACGCAGTGTGCGACGCCATTGACATCGGGCGGGAACGACTCCGTAATGATCGCGATCCTCATGCCCACAAGGTCCCCCACGAGGTGTTCGAAATCCGCCACGACACCGTTACGTCCCGGCGAACTATCGATGACAATTCATGACGGCTCAGCAATAACACCCGGCGTCACCTAAGAAAACCACCCGTGCAGGGCGCGGCGCTGAAGGGAAGAACTCCTTGTCCCCCGGTGTTGCCCACTTGCGTGGCAGACGCAGACGCCCCCCTGACCCTGGCCGGAGTGCCGCTGTCGGTGCTCGACCTGGCCCCGATCCCGGCGGGCGGCACCGCCGCCGAGGCGCTGCGCGCCACGATCGCGCTGGCCCGTGAGACCGAGCGGCTCGGCTTCACCCGGTTCTGGGTTGCCGAGCACCACGGCATGCCCGGCGTGGCGAGCTCGTCGCCGCCGGTGCTGATCGCGCACATCGCCGACGCGACCTCGCGGATCAGGGTCGGATCCGGCGGCGTGATGCTGCCGAACCACACCTCGCTGGTGGTGGCCGAGCAGTTCGGCATGCTCGAGGCCCTGCACCCAGGCCGCATCGATCTCGGCATCGGCCGCGCGCCCGGCACCGACCAGGCCACCGCGGCGGCTCTGCGGCACGGCGGCCCGGACGAATTCCCGCGCCAGCTCACCGACCTGCTGGGCTTTTTCACCGGGCAGTGGCCGGCCGGCCATCCCTACGCGACGGTCCGCGCCGTGCCGGGCGAGGGCGCGGGGCCGGACATCTGGCTGCTCGGCTCGAGCGGCTACAGCGCGCAGGTGGCGGGGCTGCTCGGGCTGCCGTTCGCCTTCGCGCACCACTTCATGCCGGCCAACACGCTCCCTGCGCTCGCCCTGTACCGGGAGTCGTTCCGCCCGTCGGAGGCGCTAGGCGAGCCGTACGCGATGGTCGCGGCCGGGGTGATCTGCGCCGCGACCGACGAGCGCGCCCGCTACCTGGCCGGCTCGTCGGCGCTGTCGTTCCTGCGGCTGCGCCAGGGGCGCCCCGGGCAGGTGCCCAGCCCGGAGGAGGCCGCCGCCTACCCCTACAGCGACCT
>JASHPP010000731.1 GCA_030038035.1 Trebonia sp. | reverse complement strand
TAGCAACCAAGCGCGATCGCGGCGGCTCAGGCGTCATGGCGGGTGAGTGCCCACGCCCCGGCCGCGAGCGCGCCAAGCGCGTACCCGCACAGCAGGGCGAAAGTCAGCCAGGGCGCCAGCATGCCCGCGACCGGCTTGACCGCGGTCAGCGAGTTCGCCGCCATCGGATGCGGCAGGAACTTTTGCGCCGTGTTCCGGATCGAGGGGGTTATGAACAGCAGCGGCAGCACGTACAGCACGCCGACCAGGGCGCAGATGGCGCCGGCGGTGTGCCGGATGAACGCGCCGATGCCCCAGTCCGATGAGCGCGATCAGCGCGGGTAGGCGCCGGCCATCGTCACCGCGCGCAGCACGCCGGGCTGGCCCAGCGTCGCGTGCGGGGCCGGGCCCGCAGCATCGGTCTGTGGTGATGCACCGCCACGAGCGCCCTTCCAATATTCATCTATGTCGATCATAATAATAGGGAATACCTGCCGTTCGGAGGAGGTCGCTGGGTGAGCGGCACAGCGGAGCACGCCGCACTGGGCGCGGGAGTGCTGGTGATCGGCGGCGGCCTGGCCGGCGCCTGGGCCGCGCTTTCTGCCGCCGAGCAGGGCGCGGACGTGATCCTCGTCGACAAGGGCTACTGCGGGACCTCGGGGGTGACCGCGACCGCGGGCGTAGGGCACTGGTACCTGCCGCCGGCCGCCCGCGCCGCGGAGGTGGCCACGCGCAGCAGCGCCGGAGGCGACCTGACCGATCCGGCGTGGATGTACCGGACGATGGAGGTGGCCTGGCAGCGGCTGCCCGAGCTCGACAGGTACTACCCGTGGCCCGTCAGGGACGGGCAGCCCAACCGCGCCACCAGCGTCCGCGGTCCTGAGTACATGCGGCTGATGCGCGGTCGCGTCCGCCGGGCGGGAGTGACGGTCCTCGACCACCACCCCGCGACGCGGCTGCTGCTGCACAGCGACGGGTCCGTGGCCGGCGCGGCAGGCATCCGGCTGCAGGATGGCGGCGGCTGGACCTGCCGGGCGGCGGCGGTGATCCTCGCCACCGGAGGCACCGCGTTCCTTTCCCGGCTGCTCGGCGCCCACAACAACACCGCCGATGGTCACCTGATGGCGGCCGAGGCGGGCGCGAAGTTCACCGGGATGGAGTTCTCCTGCTATTACACCGTGTCGGCCGCGCACTCGACGATGACGCGCTCGATCCCGTTCATGTACGGAACCTACCGGGACTGCGACGGCAGCGAGCTCGCGTTCGACACCTACAAGTCCGGCATCCCGATGATCGCCCTGGCGCTGGCACGCGGCCCGGTCACCGTGGTGCTCGACCGGATGCCGTCGCCGGCCAGGGAGAAGCTGCGGCACGTCCAGCCCAACTTCCTGCTCCCGCTGCTGCGCCGCGGAATCGACCCGTTCCGCGACCCGTTCCCCGTCACGCTGCGCGGGGAGGGAACCATCCGCGGCACCGGCGGCATCGCGCTCGCCGGCGCGGATTGCCAGGCCGGCGTGCCAGGGCTGTTCGCGGCGGGCGACGTCGCCAGCCGCGAGCCGATCGTCGGTGCCAGCTCCGGCGGCGGCCAGCCCAACTCGGCCTGGTGTGTCGCCTCAGGCACCTGGTCCGGCCGGGCCGCCGCCCGGCGTGCGGCCAGCCAGCGCGGCATCCCGGCGGGGACGGCAGCCGCGCAGCCGCGGCCGGTCGGGGAAGCGGGGCTGCGTCCCCGCCGCGCCGGAACCGTCGACATAGCGGCGGTGCGCGCCGCCGTCTCCCGCGAGCTCAACGACCCGCACAAGAACCTGTTCCGCAGCGGCCCAGGCCTCGCCCGGTCGCTGGCGGCGCTTGAGGACCTGTGGGCGCAGGTGACGGACTACGCGCCCGGCGGTGCGGACCGCGACGGCCTGCGGAGCAGGGAAGCGGCCGCGCTGGTGGCGGCCGGGCGGTGGGTGCTCAGCGCCGCGATCGCACGGCGCGAGAGCCGCGGCATGCACCAGCGCACCGACGCGCCCTACCGGGATCCGCGGCTCACGGCCACGATCACGGTCGGCGGCCTGGATACCGTGTCGGCTGCGCTGGCCCCGGCCCGGCAGCGGGCGGCGTCATGATCGAGCTGGTGATCTCGTCCCGGTGCATCGATTGCGATCGCTGCGTACGGGTCTGTCCGACCAACGTCTTCGACGCCGTGCCCGGCGGGCACCCCGTGATCGCCCGCCAGGGCGACTGCCAGACCTGCTTCCTCTGCGAGCTGTACTGCCCGGCCGACGCGCTCTACGTGGGCCCGGATTGCGAGCACCCGGAGCCGGTGGACGAGCAGGCCGTGCTGGCTACCGACTGGCCCGCCCAGTACCGGCGCGACGCCGGCTGGGGCAAGAACCGCGACCGGCACCCCAACGAGGTCTGGTACATGCACGAGATGGCCCGTGAGGCGCTCGCCATCCGCGCGACGCTGCGCGAACGGCGGGCCGGCCAAGGTGCGGAGCCGGGCGCCTGAGGACGGGAGCGGCAGATGATGGCCCAGCCGTCGCGTGGCCGCGCGGCATCCGTGACAATGAGGCGTGACGGTCGCCGGGATCAAGTTCGGGGTACTGCTGCCCACGTTCGGGACGGGAGGCGGGAGGCCGCCGGTGGTGGCTGGGGCCCGGCGTGCCGAAGATCTCGGGTTCGACGGGCTGTGGGCGGGCGATCATCTGCTCGCCCCCGCTCCGGTGCTCGACTCCCTGTGCGCGCTCTCGGCCGCCGCCGCCGTGACCGAGCGGATCGAGCTCGGGATCAGCGTGCTGCAGCTCGGCCTGCGGCAGCCTGCCTGGGCGGCTAAGCAGCTCGCCACGATCGACGCGCTCGCCCCCGGCCGGCTGCGGCTCGGCGTCGGGGTCGGCGGGGAGTTCCCTGCGGAGTTCACCGCCGCCGGTGTCGACATCAGGACCAGGGGCGCCCGGCTCGACGAGATCATGTCCGTCCTGCCTGCGCTGCTTGGCGGCGAGGCGGTCGGCCACGCCGGGCCGCTCGCCGCGGTGCGCGTCGAGCCGGGGCTGCGGCCCGCGGTGGGCACGCTGCCGCCGGTCGCTGTCGGCGGGCGCAGCGACGCGGCGCTCGCGCGGGCCGCCAGGTACGGCGACCAGTGGCTGTCGATGTGGACGAGCCCGGCAACGCTCGCGCGCCGGGCGGCGCGGCTGGCCGGGCTGGCAGCGGACCTCGGGCGGCCAGTGCCCGGAATCACGCTGCTGATCGCGGCCAGCATCGATGATGATCGATCAGCGGCGATGGCTGCCGCCGCGGCGCTGATCAGGCGGCAGTACCGGATGCCGTTCGAGAAGGTCGACAAGTGGACGGCGTACGGTCCAGCGGCGGCCGTGACGGGAAAGCTCGCCGAATACGTGGCTGCCGGCGTGACCGAGTTCGTGTTCATGCCGGCCGGGGACCCCCTCGTGCAGTACGAGCGTCTCGCCGGCGTGCGGGAGGCACTCTGCTCACTCAGGGACCCAGGAGTAAGGTGGGAGCAGAGGCACATAAATGGAGCGTAACGACACGAAACAGGTTGTCATCACCGGGTTCGGGGCGGTCACGCCCGTGGGCAACGACCGAGAGAGCACGTGGCAGAACCTGGTCGCCGGCAACTCAGGCGTCGGGCCGATCAGGGCCTTTGACGCCAGCGACCTCGCGGTGCGGATCGCGGCCGAGGTCCGCGACTTCGATGCGGGGCGGTACCTGGACCGAAGGCGGCTGCGCCGCACCGCCCGCTTCTCCCAGTTCGCCGTCGCCGCCGCACGCGAGGCCGTGGCCGATGCGGGGCTCGAGATCGGCGACGGGAGCACGGTCGACGCCAGTGATGTCGGCGTGGTCATCAACGCCGCGGTCGCCGGGTTCGACACGATCGAGGCAGCCGCCAGGCGGCTGGCCGGCGGCCAGCCACTCAGCCCCTACTTCGTGCCGTCGTCGCTGGCGAACATGCCCGCCTGCGAGGTCTCCATCGACCTCGGCATCCACGGTCCTGTGCACGCCGGCGCGTACGCGTGCGCGAGCGGCAGCGAGGCGCTGCTGCGGGCCAGACAGCTCATCCTGTCCGGCGAGGCGCGGGTCGTCATCGCCGGCGGCACGGACGCCGGGATCACGCCGGTGACGTTCGGCGGCCTCATCCCGACCGGCGCGCTGTCGCGGCGCAACGATGACCCGGCCGGCGCGTGCCGCCCATTCGACGCCGACCGCGACGGCTTCGTCTACGGCGAGGGCGCGGTGATCGCGGTTGTCGAGTCCGCCGAGCACGCGGCGGCCCGCGGCGCGACCCCGTACGCTGCGCTGGCCGCCGGCGCGCTGACCGCAGACGCCTTCCACGTGACCGCGCCCGCCCCCGGCGGCGAGTACGCGGCCGAGGCGATCCGGCTCGCCGTCGCCCGCGCCGGCGTCGACGCGAGCGACATCGACTACATCTGCGCGCACGCGACCGGCACCGCGGCCGGTGACCGCGCCGAGGCCCTCGCGATCAGGCAGGCGCTCGGCCCCGCGGCCGACCATGCCGCCGTCAGCAGCCCCAAGTCCGTCACCGGGCACCTGATCGGCGCGGCGGGCGCGCTGTCCGCGCTGGTCTGCGCGCTGGCCATGCGGGACGGGATCGTGCCGCCCACGATCAACCTGAAGACCCCCGATCCGGAATGTGACCTTGACCATGTGGCGAACGTCGCCAGGCAGCTGCCCGTGCGCACCGCGATCACGAACGCGTTCGGGTTCGGCGGGCAGAACTGCGTCGCCGTGCTGACGGCAGTCTGAGCGAAGTGGAGGAACCCGTGCCCCAGCCCTACGTCTATGACCCGTCGGCACTGCGCGACGTCTTCGACCACCACTTCACGTTCAGTGCCGGGTTCTGGCGCAACGTTCACCGGTACGCCGAGCGGCTGGCGATGCTCGACCTGGCGACGGGCCGGAGCTGGACGTACGCCGAGCTCGGGGACGACGTGAACCGGCTGGCCGCCGGGCTCGCCGCGCGCGGCGTCAGGCCGCGTGACGTGATCACGTTCCAACTGTTCAATTCACCCGAGTTCGCGCTGCTCTACCTGGCCGCGCAGCGGCTGCGGGCGATCGCGGCACCGGTCAACTTCCGGTTTTCACCAGGCGAGACCGCGTACGTGCTGGACGACAGCCTGCCGTCGGTGCACGTCTTCGACGGGTCGCTGGCAGGCGCGACGGCCGACGCGCTCGGGATCGCCGCGCACCGCCCCGGGCTGCTCGTGCACGCCGGTGACGGGGCGGGCGAAGACACGGTCCCGTTCGGAGCGCTGATGAACAGCGGCGCGGACCTGCCGGCTGCCGGGACGGGGTCCACCTGGGAAGAGTCCACCCGGCTCTACACCTCGGGCACCACCGGCATGCCCAAGGGGGTGCCGCTGCCGTCGGTCGCGGAGGTGCTGACGGCGCACGACGTGATCATGCACTTCCCGCTGACCCCGGAGGACAAGACGCTGAACATGACGCCGTGGTTCCACCGGGGCGGAATCTCCCCCGGCGGGCCGAACGCCGTCTTCTACGCGGGCGCCGCCGCGTTCCCGATGCGGGCGTTCGACGCCGCGACCGTGCTCGACTACGTGGCGTCGTACGGGATCACGTTCCTGATCGGGGCGCCGACAAACCTGGCGCTGCTCGCCGCCGAGCAGGAGGCGCGCCCCCGCGACCTGTCGTCGCTGCGCGGCATCGTGACGATGGGCGCGCCCCTCGAACGGGCCGCGTGCCTGCGCTACCAGTCGGTGCTCACGCCGCGGATCTTCAACGGGTACGGGACCACCGAGGCGTTCTGGAACACGTTCCTGCGGCCCGCTGACCTGCCAGAACACGCGGGCAGCGCGGGCCGGGCGTGCACCGACGACGATGTGGCGGTGGCCTCCCTGACTTCTTCCGAGTCTGCTGAGCCGCTCTTCGAGCTCGTGCCGCAGGACGGGACGACGATCGGAGAGGTGGTCATGCGGTCGGTGAAGTCCGGCTACGCGTACGTGCACAACGACGCGGAGGAGGCTGCCCGGTTCAGGGACGGCTGGGTGTTCACCGGTGACCTGGCGACGTGGGACTCACTCGGGTACGTCACGATCGTCGGGCGCAAGGACGACATGATCATCTCTGGCGGCGAGAACGTGCACCCGGTGCAGGTCGAGGAGGCGCTCAACGAGCATCCGCTCGTGCGGGAGTCGATCGTCGTCGGCGTGCCGGACGAGCGGTGGGGCGAGGTCGTCGTCGCCTACGTCGTGCCGTTGGCGGAGGGGCTCACCGCGGCGGAGTGCGACAAGCACATGCTCGCGCATCCGATGGTCGCCAACTTCAAGCGGCCGCGCGGATACAAGTTCCTGACCGCGCTGCCGCGGACCGCCACCGGCAAGCTCATGCACTACACGCTGCGCGCGGAGGCGCGGGCCGGGGCGGGGCTCGACGAGTTCGAGCGGCCGTAGCCGGCGCTTGCCCGGCGGAGGGACGCGAACGGCCGTCAGTTGTCGTCGTTCCCGTTCCCTGAGCCGCCAGAGCCCCCTGAGCCCCCGGAGCCGCGGCCGCTGGTGAACCGGTCGAACAGGCTGCCTGCGGTCGTTGCCGCGGTCCCGGCGACGTTGCGGAGAATGCCGACAAGCGGGTCCTCCGAGCGGCTCCAGGAGTCCTGGTAGGACTTGGCGGCGTTCTTGACCTCGTCGGTGACGGACGCGTCCCGGTCGGTCTCGCGGCGCAGGTAGTCGCCGCCGAGGATCCGCTGGTAGTCGCCGTGCACCGCCCAGTGGTCGAGTTCGGCGTACCTGACGACGGCGAACGGGTGCGTGGTGCCCGTCAGCTGCAGCAGCTTCAGCACGCTGTCGCGCAGGTCAGGCACCGCGTCGTACTCGCGCGCCTGCTCGCGGAAGGCGTCCGGGTTCAGCTCGGACAGGTACGGGCCGCCCGCCAGCTTCATCAGCGCCCGCCGCGCGGCGTCCAGGTCCTGGCCGGCGAGCAGGCCGGCCCGGTCGCAGGACAGCTCGGACTTGCGGAACCACTCCTCAAGACCCCAGATGATGGCCCGCAGGCCGATGTACCCGATCGGCATCCAGGCGATCCGCAGCGACAGCCGGATGAGGATCAGCAGCATCGTGCGGTAGACCGCGTGCCCGGACAGGATGTGCCCGAGCTCGTGGCCGATCACCCAGCGCAGCTCCTCCTCGTCGTGCAGGTTGACCAGGCCGGTGGTGATCACGATGAACGGCCTGTCCCGGCCGATCGCCATCGCGTTCACCTGCGGGCTCTGGATGACGAACACGTCGGGCACGTCCTTCAGGTCCAGGATGTAGGAGCCGTCCCGCACCAGCGCGTAGATGTGCGGGAACTGCCGCTCGGAGACCTTGACCGCCCCGGCCAGGTACGTCAGGCGCAGGGCGCGCTCGTTGATGAGGCCGAACAGCTTGGCCAGCAGGACGTCGAATCCGCTCAGCTTGCGGAGCGCGACGAGCGCGGAGCGGTCCGCCGGGTGTTCGTAGGCGCGCGAGCTGATGCCGGTGAGCCGGACGCGGGCACGATCGGGCACTGAAGTCATATCTTGATGCTAGCCCCCTCCGCGAGTGGTCCGCATCACCCCGCGGTGCTAAGCCTGCCGGAGTAACCGGAACATTTTCGGCTCCGGGCGCCCTATACGATCTCGATACCATGACCAAGGAGATGGCCGTTTGATTAACGGGCGCAGGCGGATAGGCGTGATGGGCGGCACGTTCGACCCGATCCACCACGGGCACCTCGTGGCCGGCAGCGAGGTGGCGCACATCTTCGCGCTCGACGAGGTCGTGTTCGTCCCCACCGGACAGCCATACCAGAAGGACGGCCGCGCCGTCTCGCCGGCCGAGGACCGGTACCTGATGACCGTCATCGCGACCGCCGCCAACCCCAGGTTCAGCGTGAGCCGGGTGGACATCGACCGGCCGGGGCCCACGTACACGATCGACACGCTGCGCGACCTGAGCGCCGCCAACGGCCCGGACGCCGACCTGTACTTCATCACCGGCGCCGACGCGCTCGCGAACATCCTGACCTGGCACGACGTGGACGCGCTGTTCTCGCTGGCGCACTTCGTCGGCTGCACCCGTCCCGGGCACCGGCTGACCGGTGCCGGGCTGCCGGACGGCAAGGTGTCGCTGGTGGAGATCCCCGCGCTGGCCATCTCCTCCAGCGAGTGCCGCCACCGGGTGGCCGGCGGGGAGCCGGTCTGGTACCTGGTCCCCGACGGCGTGGTGCAGTACATCGCCAAGCGGAGACTGTACATAAGGTCATGAGAGTCTATAAGTAAGTCATCCCCTACCGAGGAGGCAGAGCCAGACACGTGACAGCCATCCCACGGGCCATCGAGCTCACCGAGATCGCCGCGCTGGCCGCGGCGGACAAGCTCGCCCAGGACATCGTCGCCTACGACGTGAGCGAGCAGCTAGCGATCACCGACGTGTTCCTGCTCTGCTCGGGAGCCAACGAC
>JASHPP010000730.1 GCA_030038035.1 Trebonia sp. | reverse complement strand
GCCCTGCCTGACTTCACCGCGGTGTCGAGCGCCCCCATGGTCTCCTCAAGCGGGGTGTCCGGGTCGAACCGGTGGCTGTAAAAGATGTCCACGTACTCAAGGCCCATCCGGCGCAGCGAGGCGTCCAGGCTGGCCAGCAGGTACTTGCGGGAGCCCCATTCGCCGTACGGGCCGGGCCACATGTCGTAGCCCGCCTTGGTCGAGATCAACAGCTCGTCCCGGTACGGGCGCAAGTCCTCCCGCATGATCCGGCCGAAGTTGATCTCGGCGCTGCCGTACGCAGGCCCGTAGTTATTCGCGAGGTCGAAGTGCGTGACGCCCAGGTCGAAGGCGCGCCGCAGGATCGCCCGCTGCACGTCAAGCGGGCTGTGGTCACCGAAGTTCTGCCACAGGCCTAGCGAGACCGCGGGCAGCTTGATGCCGCTGCGCCCGCAGCGGCGGTAGGGCATCTTCTCGTCGTACCGGCCAGCAGCGGCTACGTATGTCATGGGCAAGAGTCTGCCACTGCCAGTCGTCCGGCAGGCGGCCCGGCGTGCGGGGCCGGGGGTCGACCCCCCGAGGTTCTTTCGCGCCGCTAACAAGCCAGGTGGGATGATTCGGCTGAGCCTGCAGGGCAAGCATGCGAGAGGATTCCTGACATGTGCACGTACCTGACAGAAAAGGTCGCGATCAGCGGCAGCGCCAAGGGAGCGTCCGGCTGGTTCCGGGTGACGGAGGGCAGCGTCTACTTCGACCACCCGGTGCACGCGCCATACGGACACACCCTGAACATCGACTTCCTCGCACCGGAGCAGGGGCCGTCGGCGCGAGTCGCCGTCGAGCTGAGCGCCGAGGCGGCGCGTGCCCTGATGAAGGCGATCGGCGCGGTGCTCGAGTCGGCCCCCGCCGGCCTGGAGTAAGACCGGACACGAGACAGGAGATTCAGCAATGTCTGACGCGATAATCGCGGAAAGCATCACGATCACCGGGCACGGCGGCGACACCATCGAGGCCTACTCGGCGCGGCCGGTCGAGCCGGACGGGCAGATCGGCGGCGTCGTGGTGATCCACCACATGCCGGGGTACGACGAGCCGACCAAGGAGATCGCCAGGACGTTCGCCACCCGCGGCTACAACGCCGTCGTGCCCAACCTGTACTGGCGCGAGGCGCCGGGTGCCAGCCCGGATGACGCGGCGGCCACCGCGCGGGCCGCGGGCGGCGTGCCCGACGACCGGCTGGTCGGCGACGTGGCAGGCGCCGTGAACTACCTGAAGGAACTGCCGACCGCCAACGGCAAGGCCGCGACGATCGGCTACTGCTCGGGCGGGCGGCAGTCGTTCCTCGCCGCGGTCAGCCTGCCGCTCGACGCGGCCGTGGACTGCTACGGCGCGTTTGTCGTGGGCACCCCGCCGGAGGGGATGCCGCTGAAGGTCGGCCCGATCGTCGACAAGACGCCCGACCTGTCCTGCCCGCTGCTCGGGCTGTTCGGCGCGGACGACAAGTACCCGTCGCCGGAACATGTGGCCGAACTCGAGGCGGCGCTGAAGGCGGCAGGCAAGACGTATGAGTTCCACAGCTACGAGGGCGCCGGGCACGCCTTCTTCTCGGTGAACCGGCCGGCGTACCGGCCCGAGGCGGCGATGGACGGCTGGCAGAAGATCTTCGCGTTCTTCGGCACGTACCTGGCGGCGTAACAAGGGCGGTCGCGGCCTGCGTCGCGCCCTCGCCTAATGTCAGTGGGGCGTGCCACTATGTCCCCCTATGACGGGTCGGACAACGAGCGCGAGGTGCGGGTCATGAAGTTCACGGTGGAGCGCGACGCACTTGCCGAGGCCGTGACGTGGGCGGTCCGCACGCTGCCCGTCCGGCCGGTCATCCCGGTCCTTGGCGGGGTGCTGCTGCGCGCCGCCGGGGACGGGCTCACGCTGTCCTGCTTCGACTACGAGGTCTCGGCCAGGATGCGCGTCCCCGCCGCGGTCGCCGAGGCCGGCGCGGTCCTGGTGCCTGGCAGGCTCCTGGCGGAGATCACCAGGAGCCTGCCAGGGCTTCCCGTGGAGTTCGCCGACGACCCCGACGGGGTGAGCATGACCTGCGGCGAGGTGGCCTTCACGCTGGCCACCCTGCCCCCGGAGGAGTACCCGGAGCTGCCGGAGTTGCCGCTGCTGGCCGGGATCGCGGACGGCGGGGTGCTGGCGGCCGCGATCAGCCAGGTCACCCCGGCCGCCAGCCGTGACGACACGCTGCCGATGCTCACCGCGGTCAGCCTCGAGCTCGGCGGGCAGACGCTGACGCTCGCCGCCACGGACCGCTACCGGCTTGCCGTCAGGGACCTGGCCTGGAGCCCCGCCGACTGGATCGGCGAGCATGTCCGCGAGGCGGGCAAGGCCGCGGTGCTCGTGCCGGCCAGGACGCTGGCCGACGCGGCGAAGATGATGAGCCCTGGGGTGCCCGTGCGGATCATGCTGCGGGAAAGCGGGGGCGCCGGCGGGGGGGCGATGGGCGGCGCGGCCGACGGCGGCGGCGCCATGATCGGCTTCGAGGCCGGCGTGCGACGGCTGACCACCCGGCTGCTGGCCGGGGAGTTCATCAGGTACCGGTCCCGGTTCCCTGAGGAGTTCGGCTGCACCGCGGACCTGCCCGCGCAGGCGTTCGCGGAGGCGGTGCGCCGGGTGTCGCTGGTCGCCGAGCGGGGCACCCCGGTGCAGCTCTCGTTCGCGCCGGGACGGGTCACGGTCGGCGCGGGAACGCAGGGCCAGGCGCGGGCCAGGGAGAACGTTCCGGCGAACTTCACGGGGGACGAGCCGGTTATCGCGTTCAGCCCGCACTACCTGCTCGACGGCGTCCTCGCGGCGGCGCTGCCCCCGATGACCCCAGTGGCCCCGGCGGCTCCTGCGGCCCCGGCGGCTCCTGCGGACCCGGCCGACCCGGCGGGCAGGGCCCGGGCGCAGGCCGAGGCGCCCGCCGCCGACGGCACCACCCAGGTCAGGTTGCAGTTCACCAGCGCAAGCAAGCCCGCCGTGATCACCCAGCGGCCGCCAGGCGGCGCGGGCGGCAGGGAGGCCGGAACCGACTTCCGCTACCTAGTGGTGCCGCAACGCGTGCAGCAGTAACGGCAGTAACGGCGCCCGCCGCCTGTCACGGCCCGATGCCCGGTCCCAGCTTTCCCCCGGGGAAGCCGCCGCCGTAGGGACTCTGCGGGAAGCCGTGCCTGGCGAACAGCAGCGCGGTGAACAGCCAGATCAGCATGGCCATGATGATCAGCGATACGGCGGCGATCCGGGCTGCCCGGTCCGAAGGCGTATTGTTCCTGCGGTCGCCAAGCGCCGGCGGCAAGGTGGCCGGCGGCCAGGACGCGGCCGCCCACGCCGCGTGCGCGAGCCTGCGCGGTCCCGGCTCGCTCGACGGCCCGCGCGGACCGGGCAGGTCGGACATGATCCGGTTCAGCTGCCCGTACGTCTTGGCGGCGAACACCTCGCCGAGGCGCTCGTGCAGTTCGTCCAGGGTGAGCCTGCCCGCCACGTAGTGGTCACCGAGCTCGGACGCGGCGGCGTCCCGTTCCGCGTGCCCTATCCGTACGTGCGCTGTCGCCGCCCTGAACGGCTCCCTGTCCTGGCCGGTGAGGGGGCCGTAATAACGCATCGCCATCGGGCTTCCCGTGCTTGCTCGGAACGTTCGGTCCCTTCCACCATAAGTCGCAGGTGGGGGCCGAGGGAACCCGGTCGGGGCTCAGCGGGCTCCGATCAGCGGCGGCGGCGCGGACCGCGCGTGCGCACGCGGCGGCGGAAGATGAACCTGCGCAGCAGTGCCAGCGCGGCGAGGATCAGCACGATGCCGATCGGCCGGCCGGTCCCGATGCCTGCCACTCCCAGGCCGCCGATGACGAGCAGCGCGCACAGGACGACGAACGTGGAGACCATCGCGCCGACCGTGGCGCCTGCCCGGTGACCCGCGTTCGCTCCCCACCCGGCGCCCGGGCCTGACCAGCCGCTCCCGGGCCCGGACCAGCCGGGACCGTCCGGCCGGGCCGCCCCGTCCCCGCCTGGCCGCGCGGACGGCAGGTCGCGCATCAGCGCATCCAGGTCACCGCGGGTCTTGGCGGCGAAGGCCTTGTCGAGCCGCTCGTTGAGTTCCTCCAGGGTCAGCCGCCCGCTGGTGAAGTGCTCGCGCAGCTCGGCCGCGGTTGCCTCCCGCTCGGCGTCCCCAACCCGCATCTCGGATCCCGAAACCATCGCTGCGCCTCCGTGCCGGGGTAATGTGCAGTCCACGATATATCGCGACTGTCGGAAAGGGCAAGCGCCACGGCAAAGCCCGGACGGAGCGCCGCGGGCGTATTTCCGGGCGCCGGGATGGCTTACCTTCCGGGCAGGGGACGGGGTGGATTGGTTCGCGGAGGAGGTTGCCGTGCGTGACCCGCATGCCCCGCAGGCTGCCTCCGCGGGAGGGATGCAGATGATGACGTCCGATTCCTGCCGGACATAGGGCGGGCGGCAGCCGGATACTTCCAGTCATGGAACCGGGGAAACCGGCTGGTGTCCCGGCGGCACCGGCTGGTGGTGCCGCGCTTGGGGTGACCGCCGCGCCGTTCATCCGCTGCGGGCCTGCCGCCGTCCTGGACCTTGCCGGGCGCGCCGGCCGGCTCGGCTATGGCTCGCTGTGGGTCGCTGAGGTTACCGGCACCGAGGCGTTCAGCGTGCTTGGCGCGGTGTCGCGTGCCGCGCCAGGTATCGGGCTGGGTACCGGCGTTGTTCCCATGCAGGTCCGTACCCCGCCGTTGCTGGCCATGGCCGCGGCCTCGGTGCAGGCGCTGGCTCCCGGCAGTCAGGTGCTGCTCGGCGTGGGCGCCTCCTCGCCGGTGGTGGCCGGCGACTGGCACGGCGCCGACTACCAGCCTGAGCCGCTGTCCCGGATGCGGGAGTTCATCGCCTTGCTGCGCGAGTGCCTGTCCGGCGGCACGGTCACCTTCGCCGGTGACTACTACCAGGTCCGCGGCTTCCGCCTGGGCGTCGAGCTTGGCGGTCGCCGGCCCGAGATCATCCTGGGCGCCCTGGGCGAGGGGATGCTCCGCCTGGCGGGCGAGCAGGCCGACGGGGTCTTGCTGAACTACCTGCCGGCCAGCCACGTGCCGTGGTGCGTGGAACAGGTGCGCCGCGGCGGGAACGCGAGGATCTACGCCAACGTCCACGTGGGCGTCGGCGACCGGGCGGCCGCGGCGCCCCGGGCCCGCTACGACCTGTTCTCCTATGCCGTCGTCGACGCCTACGCCCGCAGCTTCACCCGGGCCGGCTTCGGCCAGGCCGTGCAGGCCATCCGGGCCGCTCACCGGGCGGGAGACCGGGCCGGGGCCCTTTCCGCGGTGCCCGACGAAATGGTCGACGCGATCAACGTGGTCGGCGATCAGGCACTGATCGCCAGCACGATCGGCGCCTACCGGCGAGCCGGAGTAGACGTCCCGGTGGTCTTTCCCCTTACCTGGGGCGCGGCAGGCCAGGACGCACTGGATCCAACGTTGCAGGCGGCGATAGCACCGGAGTGAACCAGGACAGGGGAGGCCACATGTAACCCAATGACGGCCGGATCACCGGGTGCGGAGAGCCAAACGGGGAGCCAGCGCAGACAGGCGTGACCGACGCAGGGTGGTTGACGCCGGGGCCGTGCGGCAGGAAGACCCCGTCCCGCGTAGCGCCGGAGCATCGGCGCGGGCTGAACCGGCCCGGCCGCCGGTGAACGTCGCGGGCAGCCCGCGCGAGCAGGTAGTGCTCCCCGCCGAGGTAGGGATGCCCGAGCCGGGCGGCGTGCTCAAACGCCCGGATCGAGATCGCGCCGGCGTCCCGGGTCATGATGCGCCCGGTCATCGTTGCCCTGCGGTCCGCTTGCCGTGCTTGCGGTGCACGGTCTGCTTGGTCACGCCGAGCCGCCCGGCGATCTGCTGCCAGGACCATCCGAGCCTGCGGGCGTTGTCGACCTGGAGGATCTCCAGCCGCTCGGTGAGCGCCCGCAGGGCCGCCACCGAGCGCAGGCCGGCATCGGGGTCGGTGCTGGCGGCATCCTCGGCGATGTCGCGCACAGGTTCCATGCCGTCAGCGTATGCTGACGGAAAAGAAGGCGTCAACATATGCTGACGAGGCGCACGGCGGGCAGCGGTGCTGGCGGCTCAGTCGAGGAAGTAGCTGCTGCCGCCGGACTCGGGGTTCGTGACCAGGGCGAGGATCGTGATCGTGCGGCCGTGGGCGAACTTCAGCCGCAGCGTGATGTCATGGCCGTCCGTCATCGGGCCGGGGTCGGTGATCAGCAGGTGATAGCTGTCCGGGATCAGCTGCACGGTCGAGTCAGCGGGGATCGGGATCTCCGACACGGTGTGCATGACCACCGGGGCGACCCCGGAACGAACAGGGGCGCGGAACACCACGGTGCCGCCCACGCTCGTGGTCACCGAGATCAGCCAGGTGGCGCTGCCGTTGTTGCGGATGTCAAAGTACCCGTCGGTGGTCTTGCCCGTCGGCTGCTGGATGTACGCGGCGGTCGCGGCGATGGACGGCCCGGCATCCGCGTGCGCCGTGCAGCCCGCTAGCGCGAGCGCCGACAACGCGACGGCGCTCGCGGTGGCGGCAGCCCGGGTAAACCGGGTGAGGCTTCGCACGCCCTTAGCGTACAGCGGCCCTCACGTGCGCCGCTCGCGGCGGCGTCCGGTATCCCCTAGCCGCGCTCGATCGCGGTGCCGAGCAGGCCAAGCGGCGGCGACCCGAGCTCCATCAGGGCGGCGTGGAAGCGCCGCAGGGTGTACCCGGCGCCCCATGCCGCCCGCGCCCGCTCCCGCAGCCGGATGATCTCCAGCTTGCCCCACGTGTAGCGGCCGTAGGTGGGATCGAACGTCGCGCGCCGCGCCTCCGACAGCGCGGCCGGCCCGGCCAGGTGGGTGTCCGCCTCGAACCGCCTGGCGGCCTCGGCGACCGTCATCCCGGCCGTGTGCACGCCGATCGCGCAGGCCAGCCTGGTCACCCGGACCAGTGCCTCCAGCCACACCCCGATGGCGAACCGGGGGTCGCCGGCACCGAAGCCCTCCTCCACGCACAGTTCCTCGGCGTAGTGCGCCCAGCCTTCGACGAACGCGCTCGAGCTCAGCGTCCGCCGCACCGGCCCGGGCGCGTGGCGCAGCGCCTGGCCGTGCGAGAAGTGCCCGGGCGCCACCTCGTGCACGGTGATGGCCGGCAGCGTGGTGGCGCTGAACACCTCAAGCCACTCCTCGGCCTCCGCGTCGGGCCAGGACTCCTCCGGCGGGGTGATGTAGTACCACGAGGGCGCGGCCGGCTCGGCGGGCGCGTTCGTCGAGATCATCGCCATCGCCCAGCGCCGCGACTGCGGCGCCTCGCCGACGAGGCACACCCCGTCGTGGTAGGGCACCAGGTCCCGCTCGCGCGTGAAGTCGATCGCGCGCTGCGTCCAGTACCTGGCCGCCTCGATAACCCCCGATCGGCCCGGATGGTCGCGCACGAGCTCGCGCGCGACGTCAAGCGGCGGCCGTCCCGGCGCCACCCGCCCGGCCGAGTCCGCGAGCCGCTCGTGCAGCCGGTCCCGCTCGGCGTCCGCGGCGACCGCGAGCGCCCCCAGGTCGACGCCTATCGCCTCGGCGGTGGACAGCAGCGCGGTCAGCGCGGCGGCCCCGAGCGCCGTGTCCGGGTCGCC
>JASHPP010000729.1 GCA_030038035.1 Trebonia sp. | reverse complement strand
CGGCGCGGTCCCCGGCGCGGTCCCCGGCGCGGTCCCCACCGCCGTCCCCACCGCCGTCCCCGGCGCGGCCGCCATCCGGCCCCGGCTCCGCGCGGTGCTCGCGGCCGGCGCGCTCGTGGCCGTCCTGGCGGTCGGCTGGGTGACCGACTACAGGTACCTGACCCAGCGCACCACGAACGGCTGGTGGGGGCCCGTGGCGGCGTCGTGGCTGGACAGCTGCGCGCACAGCCGGACCGGCACGATTTCCATCCGCGCGTGGGGCAAGCCGGCCTGGGTGACGGTGTCCTGCTCGAACATCCGCCGCTGACCCGGCCAGCGGGATCCCCGGTCACGGCGCCGGGGGCCTTTTTCGCCGGCTTTCTCCCGCTGGCCCGGGCGTCGCTAAGATCCTGCCATGCAAGCACCGCGGCGGCACCGTCCGCTCGCCGAGCAGTATGAGCAGTGGATGGCCCACCTGCGCCGCCAGGTCGTGAGCCGCCGGACGATCTTCAAGGGCCCGGTCGGGTCCGCCGCGGGAACCCTGCTGCTCGGACCGGGAAAGTGGTCAGGCCAGGCCGTCGCGGCCGCCGCGGCCAGCATGGGGACGATCGCGGACGGCTTCCTCGTCAACGGCCGCCACCTCGCGTTCGGGAACGACCCGGGCACGCAGATGTGGGTCGGCGGCCAGCTGTTCAACCTGCGGCAGTACAACGCCCTCCCGCCGCGGTCGGTCCGGGTCTGGCTGGAGTACGGCACCGACCGCTCCTACGGGCACACCGTCGAGGCGGAGATCAGGGAGCTGCTGACCCATGTCCCTGTGTGGGACGGCGAGCCGGGGGTGCTGCGCGCCTCCCGCACGCTGAACGCCGACCAGTTCTTCGTGCACGCGCACCTGTCCGGCCTGACCCCAGGCACCGAATACCACTACCGCTTCCGGTACGCCACCCGCCGCGAGAGCGGCGCCACCGCCGACGCCACGTTCCTGACCGCCCCGGGCGAGGTGACCGAGCCGTTCACGTTCACCGCCTTCGCCGACGAGGGCATTCCCGGCCCGTCGCTCGACCGGGACCCCTCGCTGCTGCCCGAGTCCGTGTGGGGCATGTGGAACAACGGCTCGTTCGAGTCCACCGACCCGGACGACCCGACGAACACCAAGGTCAACACCACCAACTCGGTAATCAGGCAGATCACCCGAGTCCGCAACCTGACCAACGGCACCCCGTCCCGGTTCAACCTGCAGGCGGGGGACCTGTGCTACGCGCAGGCCAAGGGGGACATCCAGTTCATCATCAACCCCGACGGCCCCAACGGGCACCAGCCGTCCTCAGGCAACACGCCGGAACCGCCGGAGCACAGCCTGGGCTGGGGATACTACGACCCGTGGATCTGGACGAGCTGGTTCCCGATGATCGAGCCGAGCGCCGCCACGATCCCGTGGATGTTCGCCACCGGCAACCACGAGGCCGAGCTGTTCTCCGCGCAGGTCGCGGCAGGCAAGGCGACCGTCGGCGCCTACGGGCCGCTTGGCTACGGGGGGGTCGTGAAGCGGCTGGACCTGCCGACGACAGGGCCGTCCGGGTGCCCGTCCGTGTACAGCTTCAGCTACGGCAACGTCGGGATCGTCAGCCTGGACGCCAACGAGCTGTGCTGGGAGTTCCAGGGCCTGACCGGCTACAGCGACGGCGCCCAGGCCCGCTGGCTTGAGGACCGGCTGGCGGCGTGGCGAAGCGACCCGCGGATCGACTTCATCGTCGCGTTCTTCCACGAGTGCGCGTTCTCCACCTGCAACGGCCACAGCTCAGACGGCGGCGTCCGCTCGACGCTTGCGCCGCTGTTCTCCCGCTACCAGGTCGACCTGGTGGTGCAGGGCCACAACCACGTGTACGAGCGGACCAACCCGCTCATCTATGACCCGGCCACCAACAGCGCGCGCTCGGGCAAGCAGGCGATCGCCCGCTCACCGCAGGAGCCCGCCGAGGTCGAGCCCGCCAGGGACGGCACGACCTACGTGGTGGCGGGGACCGCGGGCACGCCCCGCTACGGCTGGACCGGCGTCAACCAGACGGACCGCAACTTCGCGGCGGGCACGGGCAGCGGCACGACGGTCGTCGGGGACGCCGCGACCAAGACCGGGCCGTGGGTCACCGAGCGCGACTTCAGCAAGACCTACGAGACCGTCGACTGGTCGCAGGCCCGGTATGACGACTACGGCTTCGTCGCGCTCGACGTGACCCCGGCGGCGCGCGGGCAGCGCACCACGATGACGCTCCGTTTCATCGACGAACAGGGCAGGGAACTGGACCGGGTGGTCTTCTCCCGCATCGCGGGCGAGGTCCTGACCAGGCTCGCCCCCGGCTAGCGCGGCTCGCCCCGGCTAGCGCGGCTCGCCCCGGCTGGCTCCCTGGCTGGCCGCGGTCAGCCCTCCGCGTCTCCCGCCGGCGGCATGACGAGGCAGCTGCTCGTGGCCGTGGCGACGACCTTGCCGGCCGCGTCGAGTATCTCCGCGCGGGAGAAGGCGACTCGCCTGCCCGGCTTGACGACCGTGCCGACCGCGCGCAAGGACCCGCTGTCCCTGGTGACCGGCCGGGTATAGCTGACGTTCAGGTCGATCGAGGTGTACCCGACGCCCGCCGGGAGCGTCGTGTGCACGGCGCACGCCGCCGCCGTGTCGGCCAGCGTGCAGACAAGCCCGCCGTGCACCACGCCGATCGGGTTGTAGACCGACTCGTCCGGCGTTCCCTCGAAGACCACGCGGCCCGGCTCGATCTCGACCGGGCGGAAGCCGAGCAGCGACGCGATCGGCGGGGGCGGCAGCTTGCCGTCCATGATGGCCCGCAGGAACTCCAGGCCAGGCAGGCGGCGCGCGGCCGCCGCGGTGATCATCGGGTCGTACCACTCGACGATCTTGGCCGCCGGGGTGCCCCAGTCCTGCACGCCAGCCGCGACGGCTGCCTGTTCCGCATCTGTCATGACGCTCTCCTCGACGGCTCGCTGACCGGTCCTGCCCCCGCATCCGGGGTGGATTTGATTATACAACCCACTTGAGCGGAGGGACGTTCGTCCCTGATTGCCGGCCGGCCCGGCCGGGCATGATGCTGCTGTTCCTGACCCCGGCTGAGGAGGTGCGCGGAGATGAAGAAGTGGTTTGTGCTGGCGTCTGCGGGAGCGGTCACAGCCGCGTGTGTGGCAGTGCTGGCGGGCAAGGACGACATCCGCCGGTTCCTGAAGATGCGGAACATGTGAGGGCGCGCCTGATTAGCCGGCCCAGCCGGCCTAAGCCGGCCTAAGCCGGCATAGGTCAGGCCGCGGCGCCAGCCGCGCGCGGTCACTTCTTACGGCCGACAGCGCAGTAGGAGAAGACCGCGTCGGAGGACGGGAGAGAGCCGGGGTCTGGCCGCCACTGCGGGACCGGCACCAAGCCGGGCGGCACGAGATCCAGGCCGTCGAAAAACCGGGCGAGCTGGTCCGGGCCGCGCAGGTGGTAGGGGTCGGCGCCGCTCTCGTTATACTGCCGCTGCGCGGCAAGCAGTCCCTCGCTGGTGTTCGACCCGTGAGCGATGACCAGGTAACTGCCGGATGCCGCGGCAGCCATCAGCCGCCGGATGAGCGAGGCCACTTCCTCGTCGTCGGAGAAATGTCCCAGGATCCCCAGCAGCATCACCGCTACCGGCCGCGTGAAGTCCAGCGTCCTGGCGGCCGCTGCCAGGATCGTGTCGGGATCCCTGAAGTCAGCCTCGATGTAGTCGGTCGCGCCCTGCGGGCCGCTCGTCAGCAGCACACTCGCGTGGATGAGAACCATTGGGTCGTTGTCGACGTAGACGATGCGGCTCTCCGGAGCCACCCGCTGGGCCACCTCATGGGTGTTGTCCGCCGTGGGCAGTCCGGTACCGATGTCCAGGAACTGACGGATGCCTACCTCACCGGCCAGGTAGCTGACCGCGCGCCGCAGGAATTGCCTGTCGGTGCGCGCCAAGTCGACGATCGCTGGGTAAACCTGGCGCAGCTGCTCACCGACCTCGCGGTCGGCCGCGAAGTTATCCTTGCCGCCCAGCCAGTAGTTCCAGATCCGGGCCGAGTGCGGGACGGTCGTGTCCAGCTTCGCGACTGACGGGCCCCTGTCTGGCCCGGTCTCTGCGGCCATCCGGCCTGCACCTCCCGCACGGCGCGATCGTCCCTGAAAACGCCATGATAACGTGATCAGCGTCGGCGAGTAGGTCGCCGCCGGGTCCGCGGGAAGGGCAGAGCCCACCTGAGCGGCGATCACACGTGGTGACCAGTTCGGTAGCCTCCTTTCAGCCAGCGTCGCGGGCCAGCTG
>JASHPP010000728.1 GCA_030038035.1 Trebonia sp. | reverse complement strand
TGACGAGCACCGCGGTCATCATCGTCGGGAAGGTTCTGGCCGCCGAGGGGTTCCGCGACAGCCACCTCTATTCGGCCGAAAGGTCACGGCGCAGCAGGTAGGTGTCCATGATCCAGCCGTGCCTGGCCCGCAGCGCGGCCCGGGTCTGCATGATGTCCCCGGCCACCTCGGACAGCGGGCCGCAGATGAGCGTCTCGTCGGGTGTGCTGAGGTACGCGCCCCAGAAGACGGTCAGCGCGCGATCGTCCAGCCCCGCCGCGGTGAAGCCGGAGTCCAGCATGACGACGGCGCTGTCCAGCCCTTCGGGCAGCCCGCCGGCGATCCGGCGGGCCGGGGTGATGTGGATCGGCTCGCCGATCCGGTTCAGCGGGATGCGGTGAGCGGCCGCGAGCGCCTGGACGCTGGTGACTCCGGGGATCACCGTGTACCCGAACGGGACGGCGCCGCGGGCCTGGATGCGGTCGATAATCCGCAGCGTCGAGTCGTAGACCGACGGATCGCCCCAGACCAAGAACGCGCCGACGCCGTCCTGCCCGAGTTCGTCCGCTATCGCCGTCTCGATGAGCTCAGCGCGCGCCTCGTGCCAGTCGCGGACCGCCCCCTGGTAATCGGCGGCGGACCGGTCGCGCGGCGGCTCGGGGATCTCGACGACGCGGTAGCCCGGCCGGGTGACGTGCCGGCGCAGGATCTCGTCGCGGGCGGCGTTCAGCCCGGATTTGGCGTCGCCCTTGTCGATGCGGAAGAAGACGTCCACCCGGTTGAGGGCCTGCACGGCCTGGACGGTGATCTGGTCCGGGTGCCCGGGACCCATGCCGATGACGAGCAGTTCGCGCATCTGCCCAGTGTCCCGCACGACTACCGTGGCCTCGTGCGCATCCTCATCCTCGGCGGGACCGGAGAGGCGCGGGAGCTGGCCGCCGAGCTGGCGGCAGCGGGCGTGGACCTGCTGTCGTCGCTGGCCGGTCGGGTGCAGCAGCCGCGGCTACCGGACGGCCCCGTGCGCATCGGCGGGTTCGGCGGCGCCGAGGGTCTTGCGGCATTCCTGCGCGCGGAGGCAATCACCGGCGTCGTCGACGCGACGCACCCGTTCGCCGGCACGATCACCGCCAACGCCGCCCAGGCCACCGCGCGGGCCGGCGTGCCGCTGCTGGTGCTGCGCCGCCCCGAGTGGGAGGCCGATCCCTCCTGGGACGTGGTCGCGGATATCCGCGCGGCGGCGGCCGCCGTGCTCGCCTGGCCGGGCGAGTCGGTGTTCCTCACCACGGGCCGCCGGGATCTGGCCGTCTTCGCCGCGGACGACCGGCACCGCTTCCTGGTACGGACGGTGGACCCGCCGGACGGGCCGACACCGCCAGGCATGATGCTGGTTCTGGACCGCGGCCCGTATACGGTCGAAGGCGAGTCGGCGCTGATGCGCGAGCATGGCGTCGGACTGCTCGTGACCAAGAACAGCGGCGGCCCGATGACGGCGGCCAAGCTGCGGGCGGCCCGGGCCCTCGGAGTGCAGGTCCTCATGGTCCAGCGTCCGCCGCTGCCCCCGGGCACCGCGGTGGTGCTGACCGTCGCCGAGGCTGCGCGGTGGATCAGCCTGGGTAACTGCGGGGCGTGATCACCCGGTCGGCCCGGGTCCCGCCGCCTAGGACGCGGGTCTGGCTGGAACCCACGATGAGCAGGCAGCGCATGTCAACCTGGTCCGGGTCAAGGTCGCCGAGCGTGGTCACGGTGACCAGCTGTTCCGGGGTGCCGACGGCGCGGCCGACCACGACCGGCGTCCCCGGATCCCGGTGAGCCAGCAGCAGGGCACGGGCATCAGCGAGTTGCTGCCGCCGGGACATGGACGCCGGGTTGTAGATCGCGATCGCGAAGTCGCCCGCTGCCGCCGCCGTGAGTCGCTTAGCGATGACCTCCCAGGGCTTGAGCCGGTCCGACAGCGACAGCACGACGTAATCGTGGCCGAGGGGGGCCCCGGCCTGACTCGCGACGGCCTGCGCCGCGGTGATCCCGGGCACGACGTCGACCGGCACGTCCGCGAACCGCTCGTGGCTCGCGGCCGCCTCGAGCACGACCGAGGCCATGGCGAACACGCCCGGGTCTCCCGAGGAGACCACGGCCACCCGCCGGCCCCGGAGCGCCAGGTCGAGGGCGAACTCGGCGCGCTGCGCCTCGGCCCGGTTGTCGCTGCCGTGCCGCTGCTGCCTCGGGTTGCGCGGTACCCGGTCGACGTAGGGCGCGTAGCCGACGATGTCGTCGGCGGCGGAAAGGACCGCCATCGCCTGGGGGGTGAGCCAGTCGCGCCCGCCCGGGCCCAGGCCGACCACGTCGACCCGCCCGGCCCGGCGCTCCCCGCCGGCGGGCGCCGGCGCCGGCCGGGCGGCCGCCTCGCCTCCGGGGACGATGACGATCGACATGTACGGCACGCCCGCCGGGTCAACGTCCCCCGCCGGCTCGATGACCTGCGCAGAGCCGCCGGACGCGCGCTCGACGTAGTACGCCTGCGGCAGGCGCCCTGATTCCTTCAGCGCCTCACGGACGTCGTCGTAGCTGCGGCTGATCTTCATGATCGCGGCGGCCCCGGTGCCGCTCAGCCTGCGCGTGAGTTCCTCGCGGCCCAGCGTGCCCGGCAGCACGGTCAGCACGTCGTCGCCTTCCACCAGCGGCACGGCCAGCGCGGCGCAGGCGGCGCTCACCGAGGTGACGCCGGGGACGATCTCGGTGCGGAACCGGCCGCCGATCCGCTTGTGCATGTGCATGTAGCTGCTGTAGAACAGGGGGTCGCCCTCGGCCAGCAGGACCACGTCGCGCCCGGCCGCCAGGTGCGCCATGAGCCGGGCCGCGGCCTGCTCGTAGAACTCCTCGATCGCGGCCTCGTAGCCGCCCGGGTGGTCCGCGTTCTCCGTGGTGACCGGGTAGACGAGCTGTTCCTCGATCTGGTCGCCGCGCAGGTAGGGCGCGGCGATCGAGCGCGCGATCGACCGTCCGTGGCGGGCGCAGTGGTAGGCGACGACGCCGGCGGACCCGATGAGCCGCGCCGCCTTCACCGTGACCAGCTCGGGGTCGCCGGGGCCGAGCCCGACGCCGTACAGCACCCCGGCTTTCGTGTTCACTCGGCCTCGCTCGCGATCGCGTTGACGGCGGCGACGGCCATCGCGCTGCCGCCGCGGCGCCCGTGCACCACGAGGTAATCCAGGCCGGATGCCGCCAGCGCCCGCTTCGACTCCGCGGCTCCGACGAAGCCGACCGGGATGCCGATCACCGCCGCCGGCCGCGGCCCGGGCAGGCCCGTGCTTGGCGGCCCGGTGATCTCCAGCAGGCGGAACAGCGCGGTCGGGGCGTTGCCGATGACCACGACGGCTCCGGCCAGGCGTTCGGCCCAGAGGTCGACCGCGGCGGCCGACCGCGTCGTCCCCAGCTCCGTGGCGAGCGCGACCGCGGCCGGGTCGCGCAGCGTGCAGACCACCTCGTTGCCGGCGGGCAGCCGCGACCGGGTGATCCCGGCGGCGACCATGTGCGCGTCGCACAGGATCGGCGCGCCGTCCCGCAGCGCGGCCCGCGCCCGCCGGACCAGGCCGGCGCTGTAGGCGATGTCGCGCGGGAGGTCGGTCATGCCGCAGGAGTGGATCATCCGGACGACGACCTGCGCCACGTCGGCCGGGAACCGGGACAGGTCCGCCTCGGCCCTGATGGCGGCGAACGAGCGGCGGTAGATCTCCGCGCCGTCGCGGACGTAGTCAAATTCCGGCAACCTGGTATCCCTCGCTGGTGGCGGTCACGTCGACCTGGGTGGCGGCGGGCCGGCCGCAGTGCCGGGCGCAACCGCTGACGTGCACGATCCGCTCCGGCCAGCGCGCGGCGAACCCTGCCGCGTCGGCCTGCACGTCGGCCAGCGCGCTCGCGCAGCCTGGCCGCCCGGCGCACGCCGTCACCCGCAGCCACGGCGACGCCTCGTCCGTGCCGAACCCGAGGCCGGCCGCGTCCGAGAGCACCCCTGACGCGTCGCGCGGGTGCGGCAGCACCACGCTGCGCCACGGGGTGACCCGCGCCGCCCGGCCCGTGAGCCGGTCCGCGACCCAGGTCAGCTGGGCTGAGGTCAGCCTGCCGAGCGGAGCGAGCAGTACGACAGACTTCGCACCGCCCCCCGCCGCCGCCTCGCCTGCGACGAGGCCGACGGGCCTGGCGGCCGCGGCCCGGGATTCTTCCCTGGCGGTGGCCAGCCCGAGGCGGGCCGCCACCGCGGCACGGACCCGGCCGGGGCCGCCCGGCAGGTCGGCGATCCGCCAGGCGGTGCCCCCGAGTTCCGCCCGCAGGTCGAGGAACGCCTCGGCGCAGGCGAGCATGGCGGCCACGGCACGATCCCGCAGGCCGTCAGGGACGCCACCGCCGGGAGCCTCCCCCGCAGGGGCGGGGCAAGGGACGCGAAGACCGTTGACGACGGCACCGTCCGGCCGGACCGTCGCGACGACGTCGGCTCCGAGTCCTGCCACGTCGCCGCGCCCGTCGTCGACCGCGAACAGGAACCGCCCGGACAGCCCCGCGAGGGGCGGCCGCGCGCACAGCGCGGCGTCCAGGCACCGGACGACTTCGGTCAGGTCCGCTCCGGCGTCCAGGCCGGCGAGCGGTGAGGCGAGCACGTTCCGCACCCGGTCGTGGGGAAGCGACGGGAGCAGCCCCGCCGCGGTGAGCTCGCTGGTCAGCGGGCTTGCGGCGGCCGCCGCGAGCCCGCGCAGCTGGAGGTTGCCGCGGGAAGTCAGCTCGACCCGCCCGTCGCCGAGCGCGGTCGCGAGCCGGGCGAGCACGCGCAGCTGATCAGCGGAGATCAGCCCTCCGGGCAGCCGGACCCGCGCCAGCAACCCGTCCGCGGCCTCGCCGAGCCGGACCACGCCAGGGCAGCGGTCCGTCGCTGAGCGGCTGGGGAAAGGGCTGGTCACGGGCACGCCCGGATTCTACGCCGGCGTCCGGCGGCCCGTCTGCCGCGCGGTGGCCGGTTGACGAGCCGCGAGGCACCCGGCTACCGTCCACACTGCGTGACGGCGCCAGGAAGCTGGTGGGAAGCCGGGAGGCTCCAGGTATCGTGATCGTTCTGCTGTCCACCTCGGACACCGACCTGCTGTCGGCCCGCGCGAGCGGCGCGGGCTACCGGCTCGGCAACCCGGCCCGCCTCGCGGCCGACGATCTGCCCGCGCTGCTCGACGGGGCGACCGTGGCCGTCGTCCGCATCCTCGGCGGGCGCAGGGCCTGGGCGGACGGCGTGGACGCGGTCCTGGCCTCCGGGGTGCCCGCGGTGGTGCTCGGCGGCGAGCAGGCGCCGGACGCCGAGCTCATGGAGCTGTCGACGGTGGCGACCGGCATCGTCGCGGAGGCGCACGCCTACCTGGCCCACGGCGGCCCGGAGAATCTGCGGCAGCTCGCGCGGTTCCTGTCGGACGCGATCGCGCTGACCGGCGAGGGCTTCGACCCGCCGGCGCCGATGCCCTCGTGGGGAGTGCTCGACCGGGGCGCCCGAGGCGCCCGGGGCGCCCGGCCCGCCAGGGAAACCGCACGCGGCGGTCGGCCGTGCCCGGTCATCGCGATCCTGTACTACCGCGCCCACCATGTCGCGGGAAACACCGGCTTCGTGCACGCGCTCGCCGACGCCGTGGAGGCGGCAGGCGGGCAGGCCGTTGCGGTGTTCTGCTCGTCGCTGCGCACCGCCGAGCCTGCGCTGATCGACGCCCTGCGGGCCGCGGACGCGATCGTCGTGACCGTGCTCGCGGCCGGCGGCCTCGTGCCGGCCGAGGCCGCCGCGGGCGGCGCCGACGAGCAGTGGGACACCGGGGCGCTGGCCAGCCTCGACGTGCCGATCCTGCAGGGCCTGTGCCTGACCACCTCCCGTGCCCAGTGGGCCGGCAGCGACGAGGGACTGACGCCCCTGGATGCCGCCACCCAGATCGCGATCCCCGAATTCGACGGCCGCCTCATCACGGTCCCGTTCTCCTTCAAGGAAGTCGGGCCGGACGGCCTCACCAGCTACGTCCCCGATCCCGAGCGCACCGCCCGGGTGGCCGGAATCGCCGTCAAGCACGCGGCCCTGCGGCACGTCCCGGCGGCGCAGCGGCGCGTCGCGCTCATGCTCTCGGCGTACCCGACCAAGCACGCCCGCATCGGCAACGCGGTCGGCCTTGACACCCCGGCCTCGGTTGTCGCCCTGCTGGCCGCGATGCGGGACGCGGGCTACACGGTGTCTTCCGGCACGGACGGCGGCGAACTCCCGGGGGTGGCCGACCGCAACGGCGACGCGCTCATCCACGCGATCATCGCCGCCGGGGGCCAGGATGAGGACTGGCTCACGGCCGGGCAGCTCCAGGGCAACCCGGTCCGGATCCGCGCGGCGGACTACCTGGCGTGGTTCGCCACCCTTGACCCGCGGCTGCGCCAGGCCGTCACCGGGCACTGGGGCGAGCCGCCTGGCGAGCTGTTCACCGACCGCAGCCGGGACCCGGACGGTGAGATCGTGCTCGCCGCGCTGCGCGCGGGCAACGTCGCGGTGCTGGTGCAGCCGCCGCGCGGGTTCGGCGCGAACCCCGTCTCGATCTACCACGACCCCGACCTGCCGCCGAGCCACCACTACCTGGCCGCCTATCACTGGCTGCGCGAGGAGTTCGGCGCGCACGCGGTCGTGCACGTCGGCAAGCACGGCAACCTGGAGTGGCTGCCGGGCAAGACCGCCGGGATGTCGGCCGCCTGCGGCGCGGATGCGGCGATCGGCGACGTCCCGCTGATCTACCCGTTCCTGGTCAACGACCCCGGCGAGGGCACGCAGGCCAAGCGCCGCGCGCACGCCACCCTGATCGGGCACCTGGTGCCGCCGATGGCGCGCGCGGAAAGCTACGGCGACATCGCGCGGCTTGAGCAGCTGATGGACGAGCACGCGCAGATCGCCGCGATGGACCCGGCGAAGCTGCCCGCGATCCGCGCCCAGATCTGGACGCTGATCCAGGCCGCCAGGCTCGACCATGACCTGGGACTGGACGAGCGGCCGCACGACGCGGAATTCGCCGACTTCCTGCTGCACGTCGACGGCTGGCTGTGCGAGATCAAGGA
>JASHPP010000727.1 GCA_030038035.1 Trebonia sp. | reverse complement strand
GCGGTTCCGGTCTCCCGCGCTCAGCAGCCAGCGGTAGTGATCAGCCGGTCCCGACGTACGCGGCCCGCAGGTACTGGTTGACCGCCTGTTCAGGAACTCGGAATGAACGACCGACCCGTATAGCTTCCAGCTCACCCGAGTGCACCAAGCGATAGACGGTCATCTTGGATACACGCATGATCGTTGCCACTTCGGCGACCGTAAGGAATCTCACGTCGCTTAGGGGAGTTTCGGTTGCCATCATTGCCCTCTTCCGCGCGAAGCCAAGCACGCCTGACCGGATTCAGCGCACCAGTCACGTACGTATCCCAGGGTAAGTCTCGTACAGAAAAGAGCAAGCCCCCCGAATAGCCTCATTGTTGTTACTCTTCGGCCTCAAGCTGACCGCTGCCCCATGCGACCGCCTGCTGATTCTGCGGAAAAACAAAAAGAAGCACGTCACGGGTGCGCAAGCAGCCCATGCGAGGCAAACACCGCACCGCGGGTTCGCATGATCGCGCGGTCAACCGGATCGGATGGATCCAGGCCAGAACTAAATGGCACATAGCGCGCGGGCGCTCCGTCGGTCATCGTCAGCGGCGCAGTTTCGCCGGTCAAGGACCTGGCCAGTTCGCGCCACTCGACAGGCGTCTCGATTACCGGATCGACCGGCGCGCCCGCGCCGATCGCCAGCAGATGAGTCCAGGTCCTGGGCACTACCTGCACAAGCGCGTAACCGCCGCCGCCGGTGAACAGCCATCTGCCGTCGCACAATTCATGCGCCAAGTCGTGCAGCGCGACCGCGGCGGCGCGCTGCCCGTCAACGCTCAGCTCCAGGTGGGCCAGCGGGTCGAGCCGGTGGCTGTCACATCCGTGCTGGCTGACGAGCACCGCCGGCTTGAAGGCGCGCAGCAGCGGCGGGACGACCGCGTCGAAGGCGCGCAGCCACCCCGCGTCGCCCGTGCCCGCAGGCAGCGCCACGTTGACCGAATACCCGTCACCCGCCCCCTCGCCGGTCTCGGCGGGCAGGCCGGTGCCGGGGAACAGCGTGGCGGGACTCTCGTGCAGGCTGATCGTGAGCACCCGCGGATCGGAGTAGAAAGCCGCCTGCACGCCGTCGCCGTGGTGCACGTCCGTGTCGACGTACGCGACGCGTTCCGCGCCGGCCGCCAGCAGCCACTTGATCGCGATCGCCGGGTCGTTGTAGACGCAGAACCCGCTGGCGGCGCGGCGCATGGCGTGGTGCAGGCCGCCTGAGATGCTCGCGGCGTGCAGCGCCGACCCCGACCAGACGGCGCGGGCGGCGGCGAGCGTCGCGCCTGCCACCAGGGCGGACGCCTCATGCATGCCCTCGAACACCGGGTTGTCCTCGGTGCCGAGCCCGAACCGCTCGGCAGCCTCCAGGGTCCGGCCCGCGCGCCGCACGGCGGCGATGTAGTCGTCGTCGTGCACCGTCGCCAGTTCGCTGTCCGTGGCGGGCGGCGGGGACAGCACCGTCACCGAAGGTTCGGCGAGCACCCCCAGTTCGGCGGCCAGCGCGACCGTCAGGGCCACCCGCACCGGTGCCAGCGGGTGCCCCGGCCCGAAGTCGTACCCCAGGAGCGCGTCGTCCCACGCCAAGGTCAGCGAACCGGCCATCCGTTCCTCCAGGGTTGTCGTCAGGAGCTGCCGAGCTCCCTGCCGCGGTCCCGGGCAGCCTCGATCGCCGCGAGGAACGCGGCGCGCACCCCGTGCCTTTCCAGTTCCCTGATCGCGGAGATCGTCGTGCCGCCAGGGGAGGTCACGGCTTCGCGCAAGATCACCGGGTGCTCCCCCGAGTCCCGCAGCATCGTCGCCGCGCCGTAGACCGCCTGGGTGACCATCTCCAGCGCGGTCCGGCGCGGCATGCCGAGCAGGATGCCCGCGTCCACCATGGCCTCGACCAGGTAGAACACGTACGCGGGACCGCTGCCGGACAGCGCCGTCGCCGCGTCCTGCTGCGATTCGGGTATGCGCAGCACCGTGCCGACCGGGCGGAGCAGGTCTTCGGCCGCGGCCAGGTGCCGCTCGCCCGCGTACGCGCCCGCGGAGATCACCGACATCGCCTCGTCCACGAGCACGGGCGTGTTGGACATCACCCGCACCACGGGCACTTCGACGGAGAAGTGCCGCTCGATGTACGACGTCGTGATCCCCGCGGCGACCGAGATCACGAGCTGCGACTGGTCCACGAACGCGGCGATCTCGCCGAGCATCCGTCCCATGTCCTGCGGCTTGACGGTGATCACCAGCGTGCTGGCGTTCTTCGCCGCCTCTTCTGCGCTGATCACGGGCACTCCGTACGTGCCGCGCAGCTCCGCCGCCCGCGCCTCCCGGCGGACCACCGCGGCCACGCCTGACGCCGGCCGGCCGGCCCGCAGCAGCCCGGAAAGCAGCGCCTCGCCCATCTTGCCCGTGCCGAGTATCGCGATCATGACGCAACCCCCACTCATGAGGAAGACCATAGCGAACGCAGGAAGAACGTCAGGTTCGCCGGGCGCTCGGCCAGCCGCCGCACCAGGTAGCCGTACCAGTCGCCGCCGTAAGGCACGTATACCCGGACGCGCGCCCCCGCCGCGGCCAGGCGGCGCTGCTCATCGGGGCGCACCCCGTACAGCATCTGGTGCTCGAAGCTGTCAGGCGCCCGGTCGCGGGCGAGCGACCGGGCGATCGCGACCAGCCGGGGATCGTGCGTGGCGACCATCGGGTACCCGGCGCCCGCGAGCAGCAGCCGCAGGCAGCGCGCGTACGACTTGTCGACGTCATGGCGGGTCGTGAACGCCTCAGCCACCGGCTCGGCGTAGGCGCCCTTGCACAGCCGTACCCGCACGCCGGGCGCCGCCAGCGCCCGCACGTCGGTTTCCGTGCGCCGCAGCGCGGCCTGGACCACGCTGCCAAGCGAGGGGAACCGCGGCCGCAGCGCGGCCGCGATCCGCAGCCCGGCGTCGGTCGTGCGGTGGTCCTCGGCGTCCAGCGTCACCGTCGTCCCCGCGTCGCGCGCCGCGGCCGCGATCCGCTCGATGTGCTCGGCCGCGACCCGCTCCCCGAGCGCACCGACCCGGCCGGGGGCGCCCTGCCCGGCGGCTTCGGCCGACCCGAGCAGCAGCCCGACCGCGGTCGGCTTCACCGACACCTCCACGGCGCCTGCCTCGGTCAGCCCCTCCGCGGCCAGCTTGCCGAGCAGCTGCACGTACTGGGTGGCCACGGCGGACGCGCGCAGCGAATCGGTGGTGTCCTCGCCCAGGTAGTCCAGGGTCACGAGCAGCCCTGCCTCGCGCAGGCTCCTGGCCACCCGCACCGCGTCGCCGATGCTCTCCCCGGCGACGTACCTGCCGACGACGGCGCGGGTGGCCGGCAGTGCCGTGACCAGACCGCGGATCTGCTCGCTGGCGGCGGCCGCCAGCAACGCCCGGCGCAGCACCCCGACCCCTCTCTGCCTTCCCGTTGGCACAAACCAGCCGGGTTTTCCCGTTGGCACCAACCAGCCGGCGCTTCGTGCCCTTACAGCAGCTTGCGCCCGGCCGGCGGGGGCGGCACGGCATCCCGCCGCAGCGTGACCCGCACGGTGCCGCCCGCGTCCGGCGGGACGACCACCTCCTGCGCGGCGGCGATCCCGTCCGCGAGCAGCGTAGCCGCCACGGGCACCGTGCGCTTGACCAGGGCCAGCCCGATCGGGCCAAGCTCGAAGTGGCGGGCGGCCGATCCGGTGAATCCCACCTCGGTCCCGTCCGGCAGGCTGACGGGCGACCCGTGCGCGGGCAGCCGGTCCGCGCTGCCGTCCAGGTGCAGGAACACCAGCCGCCGGGGCGGGTGGCCGAGGTTGTGGATGCGGGCCACGGTCTCCTGGCCGCGGTAGCACCCCTTGTTCAGGTGCACGGCGGTCTCGATCAGGCCCGCCTCGTGCGGCAGCGTCTTGTGGTCGGTGTCCAGCCCCGGGCGCGGCACCCGGCCGGCGATCCGCGCCGCCTCGAAGGCCCACATCCCGGCGGGCGTCAGGGAAAGCTTTCCGACCGCACTTCGCGGCACGATCAGGTCTATTCCGAACGGATTCGTGGTGACCGCCGCGGCTAGCCCGCTTCCCTCGGCCGGGGCTGACGCTGGGGAGCCGGCCGCGTCCGTTCGGGATACGTATCCGCCCTCAGCAGGGACGGGACCCGCCACCGTTTGCACGGCGAACTCCGAAGTGACGTCCCGCACCTCGACGCGCAGCATGAACCGCATCGAGTCCAGGTAGGCGGCCAGGGCGGGGGCGGTGCCCGGCTCGACGTGCAGCCAGACCGAGGTGCCGTCGTCCGTCAGCGTCAGGTGGTGCTCGAGCTGGCCCTGCGGGTTCAGGATCAGCGCCTGCGCGGTCGTGCCAGGGGCCAGCCGCTCCAGGTGCTGGCTGGTCAGGCTGTGCAGCCAGGTCAGCCGGTCCGGTCCGGTTACCGTGACGACGCCGCGGTTAGACCGGTCGACGAGCACCTGGCCCCCGGCCATGGCACGCTGCTCGCCCATCGGGTCGCCGTAGTGCGCGGCGACGCCTTCGTCCGGCCACTGCGCCTCGACGGCGCCCGGTATGTCAAGCATCGGTCTTTCCCCTGCACTCCTTGCAGCGCCCGAACACGGTCAGGTGAGCCACGTCGGTCTCGAACCCCTGCCCCTCGTCGAGCGCCGTGATCAGCGGCCGGATCGCCTCTTGGCTAACCTGCAGCACCCGGCCGCACTCCTGGCACTCCAGGTGCAGGTGGTCGGCTTCGCTGGCCAGATGGTAGATGGGCACGCCGTGGTGCAGGTGCGTGTGCCTGACCAGGCCGAGGTTGTCCAGGAGTTCCAGCGTGCGGTAGACCGTGGAGATGTTGACGCCGCTGGCCGTTTCCTGGACGCTTGCCGCGATCTCTTCTGGGGTGGCGTGGTGGAGGCTGGCGACGGCCTCGAGCACGAGTTGCCGCTGCGGGGTCACCCGGTAGCCGCGCGAGCGCAGCTCATCGTCCCAGGCGCGCCGCAGGTCCTGCTTCATGCCGTCGAGTCTAATTCGGCGCGCGCCCGGTGCGGTGTCCCGTGGCGCGGGCGATGCCGGACGCCGGCCTCCCGGCGGGCGGGAAATGCTCTTGCGCGACCCTGGGGCCCCCGCGTAGCGTGCGAGGTACGCGGAAAGGAGGTGGTCCGAAGTATGCATAGTTATCGGACTTGCGAGGTGGCTGTCAGCTAGCCGCCGCCCCCGCCGAGTGGGCCTGTTATCAGGTCCCGGCCCAGTTGGGCGGCGGCGGGCTAATCTAGGGCATACACCGGACCCCCGGGCTGACCGGCCTTGTCCAGCCGGTCCCGCGTAAGCG
>JASHPP010000726.1 GCA_030038035.1 Trebonia sp. | reverse complement strand
TGGGGCTTGGCCGCCGCGACCTGCCGCAGCAGTTCCTCGGTCGGCGGCCGCCCGGGCAACCGTTCCCCGCCGGGGCGCAGCCCGGCGAGGATGAGGCCGATGTAACGGTGCGGCAGGCCGGGGACGCCGGTGCCGGTGATGGCGCTGAGCATCTCCAGGATGGGCGCGAAGTCGGTCGCGGCGACGTCCGCGCGGATCACCCCGGCCTCCCGGCCCCGGGCCAGCAGCCGCTCGAGCGCCGCCGTGGTCCGGTGCACCAGGTCGGCGAACTGCTCCACGCCGTAGGCCCGCTTCAGCACGTCAACCAGCGCGCGGTTGGACGAGATCAGCTCGAGCGTCTGCTCAAGGAACACAGTCAGCCCGACCCAGGGATCGGGCTGGTCGGCGGCTGAGTCGGCGATCGCTACGGCACGGTCCACGCACTGGCGCAGGAACTCGCGGGCGAGCTCGTGCTTGTTGGCGAAATGCCGGTACGCGGTGGCGACGTTGACCCCGGCGTGCCGCGCGATGTCGTCGAGCGTCGCGTCCAGGCCGCGCGCGGCGAACACCTCCGCGGCGGCGTCGATCAGCTTCTGCCGGTTGCGGGCGGCGTCCGCCCGAAGCCGCCGAGGCTCACCGACGGACGCCGCGGAGGCGCTCATCAGGCGTGCACCGCCGCAACCTCGGAATCCGCGCCGGAAGGCAGCGCCACCCCGGGCCGCAGCAGCAGGGCGGTCAGCACCGCCGCGCCGACGTAGATCCCCGCCGCCACCCAGAACACGACGTGGTAGCTGTGGATCAGCGAGTTCGCCACGACGAGCTGCCGGCCGGCGGCCGAGGCCGCCGAGGCGACCGACGCGGCGTGCGCCGCCACGTAGCCGGCGGCGGCGGTGGCCGCGATCGTGTTCAGCAGCGAGGTGCCGATCGACCCGCCGATCTGCTGCGCGACGTTGATCGTCGCGGACGCCACGCCCGCGTCGTCACGGTCGACGCCCAGCGTGCCGAGGGTGAACGCCGGCGCGAACACCAGGCCGAGCCCGAAGCCGACCACGAGCAGCGTAGGCAGCACGTCCGCAGCATAGTTGGCGTGCAGGCCGATCCGGCTCAGCAACGCCATGCCGACCGCGGCAAGCGCCAGCCCGGACGGGACAAGCGCCCGCGCGCTGACCCGGGACAGCAGGATCGTGTTGCCGCCCGCCGCGACCACGACCAGGATCAGCGTCAGCGGCAGGAACGCGGCGCCGGTCTTCACCGCGCTGTAAGCCAGGGTGTCCTCCAGGTAGTACGTCAGGAACAGGAACACCCCGAACATGCCGATCGCGGCCAGGAACATCGCCAGGTACGCGCCGGCCCGGTTGCGGTCACCGATGACGCGAAGCGGCAGCAGCGGATGCGCCACCCGGCGCTCGGCGACGACGAACAGAGCGAGCAGGACGGCCCCGCCGATCAGCGTGACCAGCGTGACCGGCTGCGTCCAGCCCGTGCTGCCGGGCGCCATCGACACGTGCGAGAACCCGTAGACCAGGCTGAACAGGCCGAGGCCCGCCAGCACCGTGCCCACTAGGTCGAGCCGAGGGCGCTGCGCCGAGGTGACGTGGCGCAGCAGCGTGACGCCGCCGGCGAACGCGATCACGGCGATCACCACGTTGACGTACATGACCCAGCGCCAGTCCAGGTACTCGGTGAGGACGCCGCCGAGCAGCAGCCCGACGGACGCGCCGGCGCCGGCGATGCCGCCGTAGATGCCGGTCGCCTTGCCGCGCTCGGCCGGGCTCGTGAACGTGGTGGTGAGCAGCGACAACGTGGCGGGCGCGAGCAGCGCGCCGAACGCTCCCTGGATGACCCGGCCGGTCAGCAGCATGCCGAAGTTCTGCGCGGCGCCGCCGAACGCCGACGCGGCGGCGAACCCGACGACCCCGATCAGGAAGACCCGCTTGCGGCCGAACAGGTCGGCGATCCGCCCGCCGAGCAGCAGCAGGCTGCCGAACGCGAGCGAGTAACCGGTGACGATCCACTGCCTGTCGCCGTTGGAGAAGCCAAGCGCGGCCTGGGCGTGCGGCAGCGCGATGTTCACGATCGTCGCGTCGAGCACGACCATGAGCTGCGCGGTCGCGATCACGGCCAGCGCGAGCCCGAGCCGTCTGGGCGGCGGCGCCTGCGTCGCTGCCGCGATGCCGGCCGACGTGCCGGGCGCGCTCCCCGTCTGGCGTGAGGTTGCGGACACGGTGATTCCCCTTTACCGGATTTTGGGCATGACTCACCCGCGTGCGGACTGCGGTCTTTATGACAAAATTCCTGTTTATCCCGAACGAACCGGGCCGTCTCTCCCGGCCAGCCCGCTCTCGCTCTCGCTCGCGGCGTCGTCGCCCGGCGGGCTGCTCAGCATCTTCCTGAGCAGGCTCAGGAAGCAGTGCCGTTCGGTGTCGTCGAGCCCGTAGCACCAGGGCATCCTGGTGGCGAGCTCATGCATCAGCCGCTCCTTCGCGGCGATGCCCGCGGGGGTGAGCACGAGGTTCTTGACCCGGCGGTCGCGCTGGCCGGGCTCGCGCCTGACGAGCCCCTGCCGTTCCAGCGTGTCCGCGATCACCGTGATGAAGGACGCGTCGCACGCCATCCGCTGCGCGAGCTCCTTCATCGTCAGCACCCCGTCGAGCTTGAACAGGGCCAGCAGGTCGCTGGGGGCGACGCCGAAGCCGGCCGCGATCGAGTGGCTGATCGCGCCGGCCTGCTTGACCAGGTCGGTGAGCGCGTCGAGGATGTCCCGGTCCAGCGCCGACGCGTCCGCCTGCGCCCTGTCCGGTTCGCCTGCCCCGATGCTCACGATCTGCCTCACCTCTGCGGATAGTTCCTGACAAGCTCAACAGTTGAGTTACTCAAGCTATTCCCGGCCCGCGCAACCTTTTTCCGCCGCGCGGCGTCCTTCAGAGCGTGAGCACTCCTGCACAGCCTGTCCTGAAGCGTCGCGCGTTCCTCGGCATGGCCGCGGGAGGTGCCGCCGCGATCGCCGCGCCCGCGTTCATCAGGGCCGACTTCGCGCCGTACGGCGACCCCACGGCGGCCGACTGGGCCGCGCTGGCCAAGGACCTCGCCGGCACGCTGGTGCGGCCAGGCGAGGCCTCGTACACGGTCGCCCGCCGGCTGTTCGACCCGCGCTTCGACAGCATCAGCCCGGCCGGGATCGCGTACTGCATCATCCCGCGGGACGTCGCGACGTGCCTGGCGTTCGTGCGCAAGTTCAAGATCCCGGTGGCGGCGCGCTGCGGCGGGCACAGCTACGCCGGCTACTCGACGACCACCGGCCTGATCATCGACGTCTCGAAGATCGCGGGCGTCGCCGTGTCCGGGTACAACGTCACGGTCGGCGCCGGCGCCAGGCTGATCGACATGTACCACGCCCTGGCGGCCGCCAACCGGGCGATCCCCGGCGGGTCCTGCCCGACCGTCGGCATCTCCGGCCTGACGCTCGGCGGCGGCATCGGCGTGGTCTCCCGCGCGTACGGGCTGACCAGCGACCACCTGGAGTCGCTGCAGATCGTTCTCGCGAACGGCGCCATCCTCAACATCGACGGAAAGACCTACCCGGACCTGTTCTGGGCCTGTCGCGGCGGTGGCGGCGGCAACTTCGGCGTGGTCACGAAGTTCACGTTCAGCGCCACGGCGGCGCCCACCCCGGTGCTGTTCTTCCTGTCCTGGCCGTGGTCGCAGGCCGCCAAGGTGATCGCCGCCTGGCAGTCCTGGGCGCCGTACGCGCCCGACGCGATGTGGTCGAATCTGCACCTGGCCGCGGCGCCAGGCGGCAAGACCCCGACGATCCAGGTCGGCGGCTGCTACCTGGGCACGATCAGCGGCGCGGCGAGCCTGCTCAACCAGCTCTACGCCAAGGCAGGCTCGCACCCGTCCGGCTACTTCCTGAACCAGTTCTCCTACCTCAACGCGATGCTGCTTGAGGCGGGCTGCTCCTCGATCGGCTACACGGCCTGCCACCTGCCGTGGCAGGTCCCCGGCGGGCGGCTGACCCGCCAGCCGCAGTACTCCAAGTCCGACTTCTTCACCGCTCCGCTGAGCAGCGCCGGGATCGCCACCCTGCTGCACGGCATCCAAAGCCTGCAGGGCGTCTCCGGCGCGGCGGGCGGCGTCGGCGGCATCGCGTTCGACGCGCTCGGCGGCGCGGTCAATCGCGTCTCGCCGTCGGCGACCGCGTTCGTGCACCGCAACTGCCTGTTCGGCGCCCAGTACACCACCGACTGGACCTACGGCGCGAACGCGGCGGCCGTCCAGCGCCAGTACAACTGGCTCCAGTCGTTCTGGACCTCGATGCGCCCGTACGCCAGCGGCCAGGCCTACCAGAACTACATCGACCCGGCCCTGACCACCTGGCGCCAGGCCTACTACGGCGCCAACTACGCCACCCTCGTTAAGATCAAGAAGACCTACGACCCCACGAACCTCTTCACGTTCCGCCAGGCGATCGGCACCTGAGCCCGCCGGCAACTGCCCCTAAGGCCGAATGCGCATCTGGCCCGGCTAGATTGGGCCGAATGCGCATTCGGCCTGGAGGGCTGGGCGGCCCATGACGCGCCAGCGGTCAGCCGGCGCTCGAGGCGGCCCAGATGTTGATGCCCGCCTCCACCGCGTCCTGGTCGATCGCCGCGAGCTCCCCGGCGGTGAACGTCGTCTTGCCCGCCGCGGCGAGGTTCTCCTCCAGCTGCGCCACGCTGCTCGCGCCGATCAGCGCCGAGGTCACCCGCTCGTCCCGCAGCACCCAGGAGATCGCCAGCTGGGCCAGGCTCTGGCCGCGCGCGGCGGCGATCTGCGCCAGCGCCCGGACGTGCGCGAGCGTCTTTTCCGACAGCTGCGTCCGCGACAGCGAGCCGTCCAGGCTGGCCCGCGAGCCCTCGGGTATCCCGGTGAGGTACTTGCCGGTCAGCACGCCCTGGGCCAGCGCCGAGAACGCGATGCAGCCCACGCCCTCCCTGCCCAGGAGGTCGAGCAGCCCGCCCTCGATCCAGCGGTTCAGCATGGAGTACGACGGCTGGTGGATGAGCAGCGGCGTGCCGAGGGAGCGCAGGATCGAAAGAGCATCCAGGGTCCGTTCGGGAGAATAGGAACTTATCCCCGCGTACAGGGCCCGGCCCGACTTCACCGCGGTGTCGAGCGCCCCCATCGTCTCCGCAAGCGGGGTGTCCGGGTCGAACCGGTGGCTGTAGAAGATGTCCACGTACTCCAGGCCCATCCGCCGCAGCGAGGCGTCCAGGCTGGCCAGCAGGTACTTGCGGGAGCCCCATTCGCCGTACGGGCCTGGCCACATGTCGTAGCCCGCCTTGGTCGAGATGATCAGCTCGTCCCGGTACGGGCGCAGGTCCTCCCGCATGACCCGGCCGAAGTTGATCTCGGCGCTGCC
This sequence comes from Trebonia sp., assembly GCA_030038035.1. The sequence continues at coordinate 2,187 of JASHPP010000726.1, read as the reverse complement.
GTACGGAGGCCCGTAGTTATTCGCGAGGTCGAAGTGCGTGACGCCCAGGTCGAAGGCGCGCCGCAGGATCGCCCGCTGCACGTCGAGCGGGCTGTGGTCACCGAAGTTCTGCCACAGGCCTAGCGAGACCGCGGGCAGCTTGATGCCACTGCGCCCGCAGCGGCGGTAGGGCGTCTTCTCGTCGTACCGGTCGGCAGCGGCTACGTACGTCATGGGCAAGAGTCTGCCACTGCCGGTCGTCCGGCTGGCGGCCCGGCGTGCGGGGCCGGGGGGTCGACCCCCGAGGTTCTTTCGCGCCGCTAACAAGCCAGGTGGGATGATTCGGGTGAGCCTGCAGGGCAAGCATGCGAGAGGATTCCTGACATGTGCACGTACCTGACAGAAAAGGTCGCGATCAGCGGCAGCGCCAAGGGAGCGTCCGGCTGGTTCCGGGTGACGGAGGGCAGCGTCTACTTCGACCACCCGGTGCACGCGCCGTACGGACACACCCTGAACATCGACTTCCTCGCACCGGAGCAGGGGCCGTCGGCGCGGGTCGCCGTCGAGCTGAGCGCCGAGGCGGCGCGTGCCCTGATGAAGGCGATCGGGGCGGTGCTCGAGTCGGCCCCCGCCGGCCTGGAGTAAGACCGGACACACGAGACAGGAGATTCAGCAATGTCTGACGCGATAATCGCGGAAGCATCACGATCACCGGGCACGGCGGCGACGCCATCGAGGCCTACTCGGCGCGGCCGGTTGAGCCGGACGGGCAGATCGGCGGCGTCGTGGTGATCCACCACATGCCGGGGTACGACGAGCCGACCAAGGAGATCGCCAGGACGTTCGCCACCCGCGGCTACAACGCCGTCGTGCCCAACCTCTACTGGCGCGAGGCGCCTGGTGCCAGCCCGGACGACGCGGCGGCCGCCGCGCGGGCCGCGGGCGGCGTGCCCGACGACCGGCTGGTCGGCGACGTGGCAGGCGCGGTGAGCTACCTGAAGGAACTGCCGACCGCCAACGGCAAGGCCGCGACGATCGGCTACTGCTCGGGCGGGCGGCAGTCGTTCCTCGCCGCGGTCAGCCTGCCGCTCGACGCGGCCGTGGACTGCTACGGCGCGTTCGTCGTGGGCACGCCGCCGGAGGGGATGCCGCTGAAGGTCGGCCCGATCGTCGACAAGACGCCCGACCTGTCCTGCCCGCTGCTCGGGCTGTTCGGCGCGGACGACAAGTACCCGTCGCCGGAACAGGTGGCCGAACTCGAGGCGGCCCTGGTGGCGGCGGGCAAGACGTATGAGTTCCACAGCTACGAGGGCGCCGGGCACGCCTTCTTCTCGGTGAACCGGCCGGCGTACCGGCCCGAGGCGGCGATGGACGGCTGGCAGAAGATCTTCACGTTCTTCGGCACGTACCTGGCGGCGTAACCAGGGGGGCCGCCGGCCTGCGCCGCGCCCTCGCCGAATGTCAGTGGGGCGTGCCACTATGTCCCCTTATGACGGGTCGGACAATGAGCGCGAGGTGCGGGTCATGAAGTTCACGGTGGAGCGCGACGCACTTGCCGAGGCCGTGACGTGGGCGGTCCGCACGCTGCCCGTCCGGCCGGTCATCCCGGTCCTTGGCGGGGTGCTGCTGCGCGCCGCCGGGGACGGGCTCACGCTGTCCTGCTTCGATTACGAGGTCTCGGCCCGGATGCGCGTCCCCGCCGCGGTCGCCGAGGCCGGCGCGGTCCTGGTGCCTGGCAGGCTCCTGGCGGAGATCACCAGGAGCCTGCCAGGGCTTCCCGTGGAGTTCGCCGACGACCCCGACGGCGTGAGCATGACCTGCGGCGAGGTCGCCTTCACGCTGGCCACCCTGCCCCCGGAGGAATACCCGGAGCTGCCGGACTTGCCGCTGCTGGCCGGGACCGCGGACGGCGGGGTGCTGGCGGCCGCGATCAGCCAGGTCACCCCGGCCGCCAGCCGGGACGACACGCTGCCGATGCTCACCGCGGTCAGCCTCGAGCTCGGCGGGCAGACGCTGACGCTCGCCGCCACGGACCGCTACCGGCTTGCCGTCAGGGACCTGGCCTGGAGCCCCGCCGGCTGGATCGGCGAGCATGTCCGCGAGGCGGGCAAGGCCGCGGTGCTCGTGCCGGCCAGGACGCTGGCCGACGCGGCGAAGATGATGAGCCCTGGCGTGCCCGTGCGGATCATGCTGCGGGAAAGCGGCGGC
>JASHPP010000095.1 GCA_030038035.1 Trebonia sp. | reverse complement strand
TGACCGCGCCGCGGTCGCACGGGCAGCGCAGGCAGCCCGCGAACACGCCGCGCACGCCGCGCACGCCGCGCACGAACGACACCTGGCGGCGCTCGCCGCGACGGCCAGCGCTGCCGCGGCCCAGCAGCGGGCTGCCCAGCAAGCAGCCCAGCAGCCCGCCCAGGAACAGGCGTCAGGCACGCCGCAGCAGATCGCCGAGGGAATGCTCGCCCAGTACGGCTGGAGCGGCCAGTTCTCGTGCCTGGACTCGCTGTGGACGCAGGAGAGCGACTGGAACCCCACCGCGGAGAACCCGGGTTCCGGCGCGTACGGCATCCCGCAGGCCGTGCCCGGCAGCAAGATGGCCAGCGCCGGCCCTGACTGGCAGACCGACGCGGCCACGCAGATCCGGTGGGGCCTTGAGTACATCCAGTCGACCTACGGCTCCCCGTGCGCTGCCTGGGCCCACGAGGAAGCAGACGGCTGGTACTGACCCCTCGTCGCTCCGGTCTGGCCCCGGCCCGGGGCCAGACCGGAGCCCCTACTCGAAGCGGACGTTGCCGGGTGCGGTCATCCGGCGCAGCAGCGGCAGCGTCACCGCGATCACCCCGAAGGCGATGACGAGGCCGATGACGATCAGCGCGTAATAGTCGTACCCAAGCCGCGGGATCGCGGTGCCGGGCGGCGCGAGCCTGACGTAGGCCAGGACCGACGTGAGGTAGGCGATGATGGCTGCCAGCACGGTGGCGGCGGCCAGCGGGAGCGCGGCCTCGAGCAGGACGACCCTGGACAGGACGCCGACCGGGACGCCGCCGGCCCGCAGCAGGGTGAACGGGCGCTTGCGGTCGACCAGCCCGCCGCCGACCGCGACCGCCAGGCTGCAGCCCGCCACGACCAGCGTGAGCGCGACCGCGGCGTACACGAGCTTCTCCACGACGGCCGCCCGGCCGAGACGGATGCCCAGTGTCTCGCCGAACGTCCGCAGCGGGGTCGGCGCCGCTCCGGGGCCGGCGAAGACCTGCGGCGGGGCGTTCACGGCCAGGAACGTGCGGACCCGCTCCAGCGTCGCGGGGCTGTTCACCCGGACAAGCACGGCCTGCAGGGGCAGGCTGGACAGCGGGCCGGTATAAACCTCACTGGACGAGCCGACGAACGCCTTGGTGTTGAAGAGCGGGTTGTCGCTGAACAGGCTGTCGTCGGTCGTCTGCACCGCCGCCACGCCCGGTGCGCACTGCCCGAGCACGGCCAGGGCGCGCATCACCGCGCAGCTGACGGCGGTGTCGTTACCGGGCCCGCCGGGCCCGCCCGACCCGCCCGGCCCGGGCGGGCCGGGCACAAGCAGCGAATACAGCGGGTAGGTGGTGGCCCCGGGGATAGCGTTCAGCCCGCTGACCAGTTTCCGGCTCTGCCGCGCGGACAAGGTGACGGCGCCGGAGGGACCGGCATACGACTGCACCTGGTCGAGCAGCACGTTGCTGAGCGAGGCGTTGGCGGGCGATGCCTCGGTCGCGTTGATCGCGGGCACGAGCGTGCCCACGATCGTGCCGAGGAAGACGGCGAGCACGAGCCCGGTCACCGAGCGGAAGGCCGCCTTCGGGTTGCCGGCCAGCCGCCGGCTCGCGAGCAGGGCCGACGATCCCCTGGTGACGCTGCCGAACAGCCGGGCCGCCTGCGCGGTCAGCCACGGTCCGGCGATCGCCAGGCCGGCCATGGTGATCAGCAGGCCCGGGTACGCGGGCCCGCCGATCGACTGGTGCGTCGTGGCCAGCAGCCCCACGACGTACAGGGCCACGCCGACCACCAGCGCAGTCAGCCGCCACGCGGTCGGCGGCTTCGGCGTCGCGCGCCTGCTCACGCCGAGCGGCGAGAGCTGCACCCGGCGCAGCGACAGCAGCGCCGCGACCGCCGCGATCACCGGCACGCCGGCGAGCATCGCGACGTACCCCCAGCCGGTCGGGGTCACCGCCGACGAGAAGTACCGCGTGCCGGTCAGCGTCGCCCCGGCCAGCAACGGCCGCGCCAGCAGGAACACGACGACCCCGAGCACCGCGCCGCCGAACGCGCCGGCCACCGATTCGACCGCCGCGATCACCCGGATGTCGGCGGGCGTCCCGCCGACCAGCCGCAGCGCGGCGAACCGCTCCTCGCGCCGGTCGGCCGCCAGCCGGGTCGCGGTGCCGATCAGCACCAGCATCGGGAACAGCACCGCGAGCACGCCCACGCCGAACGCGTACCTGAAAAACGGCGTGAACACCTCAGGCGCCGGCGCGGTCGAGATCGACGTCACCCAGTCCGAGCCGGGGATCGCGGCGACTCCCGCGGGCGTGTACCCGATGTAGATCACCAGGTCGTTCGGCCCGGTGAGCGCCGCGTCGCCGATCGTCCCGATCAGGTGCCCGGGGAACCTGTCGCCGAGCTGGTCGGCGGGCACGGTGCGCAGCAGCGCGGCCAGCGCGGGCGACGCGTAGTACTGCTCCGGCCCCGGCAGGCGCGCAATTCCCGGCAGCACCGGCGCGGACGACGCCAGCGCGGCGACGTCCAGCCGGGTGATCGTCTGCCCCTGGTAGAAGTCCACGCTGTTGTTCCACAGCTCGCCGCTGGCCGGCAGCGGTGTGGGCACCGCCCCGTCGCCCCCCGTGCACGACCAGCAGGCCTGGTTGGCGTTCGCCTGGAACGCGTGGTACTCGGCGAGCACGCCGAGCAGCAGCGCGACGCCGACCGCGACCGCCGCGGCGGTGATCGCCAGCCGGACGAGGGCCTCCCGGCCGCTGCGCAGGGTGAGCCGCAGGCCAAGGCGGACCATCACTGAGCCGCCTGCGCCGCGGAGACCTGCTCGCCGGCGGGACCCAGGTCAACCGACACCATGCCGTCGCGCACGATGACCAGGCGGTCGGCGTACGCGGCGACCCGCGCGTCGTGGGTGACCAGCACGACCGTGGTCCCGGCCTCGCGGGCAAGCGCGGTCAGCAGGTCCATGACCTTCTCGCCGGTCAGCGAGTCCAGCGACCCGGTCGGCTCGTCGGCGAAGATCACCGTCGGCGCCATCGCGAGCGCCCGCGCGACCGCGACACGCTGCGCCTCGCCGCCGGACAGCTCGCCGGTCCTGTGCCTGCCCTTGTCCGCGACGCCAAGCCGGTCCAGCCACGTGCCGGCCGTCCGGTAGGCAGTCCGCCGCCCCACCCGGTTGAGCAGCAGCGGCAGCGCCACGTTGTCGGCCGCGGTGAGCTCGGGGACCAGCTGCCCGAACTGGAACACGAAGCCGAAGGCAGTCCGGCGCAGCCGCGTCCGCTCGGCCTCGCCGAGGGTGTCCAGGCGCTGCCCGTCGAACCAGACCTCGCCGCGGTCGGGCGTGAAGATCCCGGCCAGGCAGTGCAGCAGCGTCGACTTGCCGGATCCGCTCGGGCCCATGATCGCCAGGATCTCGCCCTGACAGACGGCCACGCTCGCGCCGCGCAGCGCGGGGGTCTGGCCGAAGGATTTGACGACGTCGCGCGCTTCCACCAGGTGCGTGCGGGTCACGACGGGACTGTTCATTTCTCTCCCAGGGTGAGCAGTGCCGCGAGTTCCGTCAGGCGCGCTGACGTGAGGTCGATCCAGCGCAGGTCCGCTTCGAGGTGGAACAGCCCATGGTCGGCGAGCAGCACGTCGACAAGCGTTCCGGTCCGCTTGAGTTCGGTGAGCTCCCGCATCCGCCTGATGTGCGCGGCGCGCTGCCTGTCCAGGTACGCCGCGGCCGGCTTGCCGAGCATCAGCGCGAGCGTCACCTTCGCGAACAGGATCGTCTGCAGGTGCGGCTCCGGCTCGACCGGATCGGCCAGCCACGCGTCGACCTCGGCCCGGCCGGCGTCGGTGATCGAGTAGGGCTTGCGATCCGGTCCCTCGCCCGGTTCGGCCTCGCCGCCGGCGACCTTGCCGTCGCGGGCCAGCCGCCCGAGCGTCGCGTAGACCTGCCCGAAGGGCAGTTGCTTGCCTCGCCCGAAGTAGGCGTCGTAGTCCCGCTTGAGGTCATAGCCGTGACTGGGCTCGCGTTCGAGCAGGCCAAGCAGGGTCAGGGGGACACTCACCCTCGCGAATATACACTCGGTGTATACACAAGGCAAATAATATACAGAACGGTCCGTGGCGACTGTCACCACGGTCCGTTCTGAATAAAAGGGGGCTTACGGCACGTGCGGGCGGCGGCCCGGCGGCTGGTACGGCGGGGTCTGGTCCGCGCCGGGGAACGCGGGCAGCGGATACTGCGACGAGGTGTACTGCGCGACAACCAGCGGGCCGCTGGTGTCGGGGAGCACCGGCGGGTGCGAGTAGGACAGGAACCGGAACGCGCCCGTCATGTTGCTCATCGTCGCGCGCCGGTAGGCGCTGATGTTGGGCGCGGGCACTCCGGTCACCTGCTCGAGGAACATCAGGTGCGACGTGTGGTCGGACGGCTCGCTGAAGACCCAGCCGCCGGCCGTCCACGGCGAGACGACGATGCACGGGACCCGGAAGCCGGGGCCGACCGGCAGGCCGTTGCCCGGAGTGCCGCCTGGCGAGGTCAGGCAGACGTATTCGTCGGCGGTGCCGGGCGGGGAGACGGGCGGCGGGACATGGTCGAAGAGGCCGTCGTTCTCGTCGTACACGAGCAGGAACACGGTCTTCGCCCAGACCTGCGGGTTGGCCGCGACGGCGTCGATCTTCGACGCGACGAACGCGGCGCCGGCGGCGGGCAGGTAGGCGGGGTGCTCCGACTGCACGGAAGTCGGGAAGATCCAGCTCACCGTCGGCAGGTTGTCGTTCATCGCGTCGATCTCGAACTGGCCGGCCGGCTGGGTGGTCATCGCGTTCTGGTACAGGGGGGAACTGGTGGGCGCCGCCTGGAACTGCTTGAAGTACTCAAGGACGTTCGTGCCGTAGTTGTCGGTCTGCTGGTAGCACTTCCAGCTGACCCCGGCGTCCGTGAGGTTCTCCGCGTATGTCGTCCAGGAGTAGGTGCCGTCGGTGACGGCGTTGTCGAGGGCCGGGCCGCCGGCCAGCCCGTTCGGGTCGATCGTGCCGGTCAGCCACACGTAGCGGTTGGGGTGGGTCGGCCCGAGCACCGCGCAGTGGTAGTTGTCGCACACCGTGAAGGCGTCGGCCAGCGCCCACTGGAAGGGGATGTCCCGCCGCTCGTAGTAGCCCATGGTGAACGGGCCGATCCTGGGGCCGTCGGCGGCGTAGTGCGCGGGAACCCAGTTGTCCATGGCGCCGCCGTTCCAGGCGCTGTGCTGGACCGCCCACGCGTGGCTCGTCGAGGGGATGGCCTGGGCGCCGGTGGTCAGCGTGTCCAGGTGGTAGGGCAGCAGGTAGCCGTCGGGGTTGTACGGGTCGCCCTGGTAGAAGACGCTCCTGCCGTTGGCCTGGACCAGCACGGCCGGGTCGCCGTAGCCGCGCACGCCGGGCATCGTGCCGAAGTAGTGGTCGAAGCTCCTGTTCTCCTGCATGAGCAGGACCACGTGCCTGATGTCGCGCAGCGATGAGTCGCGCGGCGCCACCGAGCCGGCGCCGCCGGGTGAACGGGGTAGCCGGGCGATCGTCACCGCCGCGCTCGCCGGCGCCACGGTCATGGTCAGGCTGGTGTTCGGGCATCTGGAGGTCCTTCGGTCGCGGTGGGGTCCGCGCTAGCCGGCTGATTCTGTGCCAACAGGGACAAACTGTCCAGAGAATAGCGAGCAGGTGATCGCCGCGCGCCGGGTGGCGCAACTCACAGTCGCTGCTTGAGAAGTAACGAGAACTGCAGGTGAACGGCGGGTTTCGGGAAGCTGGCGTCCTGCGGCGGGGGACCGGCCGGCCTGCACGCGGGAATGGGGCGGCGCAATCGTTTGTATTCCTACGTGGTTACTTCTTGACAGCACCCCGCCCGCGCGGGACGGCGGCTGCCCCCGGCAGCCGGGCGCCCTGACCTCGTGCCCCGACCGTGTCCCGACCGCGCGCCGACCGATGCCTGCCGTTGCCCGCCTGGCCTTGCCGCTTGGCGCGGATCGTGGCGTCAAGGGTGGAATCCGATCGCGCGACGCGCGACCAACC
>JASHPP010000094.1 GCA_030038035.1 Trebonia sp. | reverse complement strand
GGTCCGGCGAGGTAGGGCAGCGTGCCGTCGGCGAGTTCGCCGGCCGCCCGCAGGGCCTGCGGTCCCATGGCGGCCACCAGCAGCGGGACCCGCGGCGTCACGCCGCCGCGCAGGGCCGCCGGCGGCACGTTCGACAAGTCCGCGGTGACCGTCGCGCCCCGGACCTCGGCGGTCCCCGTGTCGAGCAGCGAGCGCACTATCCGCAGGTAGTCGCGCAGGTGCCGGATGGGCCGGTCGTACGGCACGCCGAACACGCCTTCCACCTGCGCCTTGTGGCCGAGCCCGATGCCGAGCGCGAACCGCCCGCCGGCGGCGAGCTGCGCCGCCTTGGCCTGGCTGGCGAGCGTGACCGGGTGGCGGGGGTACATCGGCACGGCGGCGATCCCGATGATGACCCGCGGGACCTCACGCGCCACCAGGGCGGCCACCGTGATACCGTCCAGGTCGATCCCCTGGTTGAGCCAGATGTCGTCCACCCCGGCCGCCTCGGCCTCGCGGGCGCGCTCGATCGCGAAGCTCAGCGCGTCCGCGCCGCCCAGCGCCGAGGCCGGCGCCGACGTCGACAGCGAGATCCCGAAACTCATGACACGACCGCCTTTAAGATAATCCCTACTGGATTTGTAGGCTAATACATGGTGCAAGCGGAAGCGAAGGCGGATGATCATGCAGCTGGGGCGTTACGGCGTCTTCGGGCGCGCGGTCGTGCTGACGACCGAGCGGGCCCGCGTCCTTGAGTCGCTCGGGTACGGGACGGTGTGGGAGGGCGGATCGCCGCCCGCGGAGTTGTCGCACGTCGCGGCGATCCTGGACGCGACCAGCACGATCACGGTGGCGACCGGCATCGTCAACGTCTGGCGGGCCGACGCCGTCCAGGTCGCGCGTTCCTACCACCGGATCGAGGCCGCCCACCCCGGACGGTTCCTGCTCGGCATCGGGGTCGGCCATCCCGAGGCCACCGCCACCTACCACTCGCCCTACCAGACGCTCGCCGACTACCTGGACGTGCTCGACGCCGAGGGGGTGCCGGCCGAGCGGCGGGTCCTGGCGGCGCTTGGGCCGAGGGTGCTGCGGCTGGCCGCGACGCGCACGGCCGGCGCGCACCCCTACCTGGTCACGCCCGGGCACTCACGCCAGGCCCGCGAGATTCTCGGCGCGGGCAAGCTCCTCGCGCCCGAGCAGCGGGTGGTCCTGGACGCTGACCCGGCCAGCGCACGGGCTATCGGCCGCCTGTCAGTGCAGCCCTACCTGCGCTTGTCCAACTACACGACGAACCTGCGCCGGCTCGGCTTCACCGAGCAGGACGTGGCCGGCGCGGGCAGCGACCGGCTGATCGACGCGCTCGTCGTCTCGGGCGGCGACGAGCAGATCAGGCAGCGCCTGCAAGAACATCACGCCGCCGGCGCCGATCACGTCGCCGTCCAGCTGATCGCCGGGCCCGGCACCGACCTCGACGCGGGCTTTCGCCGGCTGGCCCAGATCCTGGCGCTTCCCGCGCCACAGTGATGCAGGATTGGCGGTGACGGGCCGCGGGTGCCGGCCGGTCCTATGGTGGCAGCGTGACCGGTCGCAATGGGGACGGCCCCTACCTGGATCTGGATCGCGGTGCCTGGCGCGGCTTGCGCGCCAGTACCCCGATGTCACTGACCGCCGGGGACCTGGACGCGCTGCGCGGGCTCACCGACCCGATCCGGCTCAGCGAGGTGGCGGACATTTACCTGCCGCTGAGCAGGCTGCTGCGCCTGTATTACGAGGCGAGCGCGGGGCTGCGCGAGACGGTAGGGGCGTTCCTCGGACAGCAGATCCGGCCGGCCCCGTTCATCATCGCGGTCGCGGGCAGCGTCGCCGTCGGCAAGTCCACCACCGCCCGGGTGCTGCAGGCACTGGTCAGGCAGTGGCCGCAGCGCCCGCGCACCGAGCTGGTGACGACCGACAACTTCCTGTACCCCAACGCGGTGCTTGAACAGCGCGGCCTGACCAACCGCAAGGGCTTCCCTGAGTCCTACGACCGGCGGGCCCTGCTGCGCTTCGTCCAGCAGGTGCGAGCCGGCGCCTCCGAGGTCACCGCGCCGGTCTACTCGCACGTGGCCTACGACATCCTGCCCGGGCGGCGGCAGCTGGTGCGGCGGCCCGACGTGCTGATCCTGGAAGGGATCAACGTCCTGCAGCCAGCCCCGGCCGGCGCTCTCGCGCTCGCCGACTTCTTCGACTTCTCCGTCTACGTCGACGCGCGCACCGACCACATCAAGCAGTGGTTCCTCGCCCGGCTGCGCGCGCTGCGCGATACCGCCTTCACCGACCCGCAGTCACCGTTCCGGGCACTTGCCCAGGCCAGCGCCGCGCAGGTCGACGCGTTCGGCACGCAGGTCTGGAAGACCGTCAACGAAGTCAACCTCATCGAGAACATTCAGCCCACCCGCGCCAGGGCCACCCTCGTCCTGCACAAGGCGGCCGACCACTCGGTGACCCGCGTCCGGCTGCGCCGGTTCTGAGCGGTCTGTCAGCAGGCTTCGCCCGTACAGCTCCACCATGAGGGCCTTGCGGCTGGCCGCGGACGTCACGCCGGGTCGCGCTCGATCGGGCAGGTCATGCAGCGGGGGCCGCCGCGCCCGCGGCCGAGTTCCTCGCCGGGGACGCTGATCACCTCGATGCCGTGCTTGCGCAGCATCGTGTTGGTGGCGACGTTGCGCTCGTAGCCGAGGATCACGCCGGGGGCGACGGCCAGGTAGTTGTTCCCGTCGTCCCACTGCTCCCGTTCGGCGGCCCTGATGTCCTCGTCGGTGGTGAGCACCGTGATCTGGTCCACTCCCAGCGCCTGCGCCAGGGTGCCCCACAGATCGTGGTTGCGGACGACCCGCGGGCCGCCGCCGTTGCCGCCGCCTGCGGTGAGCGTCCAGGACCGCAGCTGCGGGTCGATGTAGGGATAGAGCACGAAGGTGCCGCGGTCGATCATCGTCATGACCGTGTCCAGGTGCATCATCGCGTGCGACCGCGGCAGCTCGACGGCGATCACCGTGCTGGCCTGCCCGCTGTCGAACAGGGCGCGGGACAGGATTTCCACCGCCATCGGGGTGGTCCGTTCGCCCATGCCGATCAGCACCGCGCCGTTCCCGACGACGTGCACGTCGCCGCCCTCGACGGTCGCGGGCAGATGGCTGGCGTCGTCGTCGCCGTAGTAGGTGACGAACGTGGTCCCCGCGAACAGCGGGTGGTAGCGGTAGATCGCCCGGATGTGCAGCGTCTCCCGCTGGCGGGCCGGCTTGGCCATCGGGTTGACCGAGACCCCGCCGTAAATCCAGCACGAGTTGTCCCGCGGGAACAGGTGGTTGGGCAGCGGCGGGAGCAGGAAGTCATCGGCCCGCAGGATGTCCCACCGCAGGCTGTGCGCCCGCATGGGCTGCAGGTCGGCCTTGAGGATCCCGCCCACGAGGTACTCGGCCAGCTGCGGGCCGTCCAGGTCATCGGCAAGCTGCCGCAGCGGCTGCACCAGCCCGGGGCCCACCATCTCCGCGGTGAGCACCCGGTCGAGCACGTACTGCCTGCCCTCGGGCAGCTGCAGTGTCTCGGCGAGCAGCTGCCCGAAATAGTGCACGCGGACGCCGTTCTCGCGCAGCGTCTCGGCGAACACGTCGTGCTCTTCCTTGGCCCTGCTGGCCCACATCACGTCGTCGAACAGCAGCCCGCCGATGTTCTGCGGGGTCAGCCTGGACAGTTCCAGGCCGGGCCGGTGGACGATGGCCTGGCGGAGCTGGCCGACCTCCGATCGCACGTTGAAGCTCATCGTTACCGCCTCCTCCACCTCGTCACGCGGCAGCCGGCCGCTGGCTGGGCACGTCGGCGGGCGGGCTGTCCGGCGGCCCGGCAGGCGGGATGTCCGCCGGCTCGGCCGCCTGGCCGAGGCGCTCCCTGCGGGCCTTCAGGAACGGGTAGATGATCAGCCCGACCATCACCGCAAGCAGGGCCTGATAGACGGCCGACCAGCCGGCCGCGAACGTCACCCACAGCGAGAACAGCACTCCGGCGCCGCTGATCGTCAGGTCACGCCCCAGCAGCCAGCCCTGCACACGGCGGCGGCGGGACACCAGGTAGGCCAGCTGCGCCAGGGCCGACATGAAGTACGGGATCGCGACCGTGACCACGGTCAGGTCGACCAGGTACGTGAACACCGTCAGCCCGGACTTGGTGGTGTAACTCCACAGCATCAGCAGCGAGGGCAGCACGGCGGCGAGCACGATCCCGAACCAGGCCGAGTCCTTGCGATCGGTCCACGCGAACGGGCGCGGGAACAGGTTGTTGTCGGCGGCCGCGCGGGACACCTCGGCGGTGACCAGCGTCCAGCCGTTCAGCGCGCCGATGCCGGACACGACCGCGACGGCCGCGACCAGCTTGCCGGCCCATGCGCTGTGGCCGAAGATCGTCTCGAAGGCCGGGACGAACGGCGCGCCCGTGACCACCAGCGTCTTGTGCGCGACCAGGCCCATCACCGCGGCGGAGGCGAGCAGGTACAGGACCGCGCTGGCGGCGGTGCCGTACACCGAGGCCCGGCCGACGTTCTCGCGCGGGTCGCGGACCCGCTTGGCGGTGATCGCCGCGACCTCGACGCCGATGAACGAGAACAGCGCCACCCCGGCCGCGATCCCGATCGCGCTGTACAGGCTGCCGCCCGAGGCGTTGAACGCGCCGAAGCGCCCCGCGGACACGAAGAACCAGCCGACCACGCCGACGAACAGCAGCGGCAGGAACTTCAGCACCACGGTCAGGTTCTGGAACCAGGCCATCTGCCGCACTCCGGCCAGGTTCACGGCGGCGGGGACCCACAGCCCGAGCAGCGCGATGCCCCAGTTCGTCATCGACGACGGGCGGCTGATCCCGAACAGGGCATCCACGTAGAACACCCAGGACGCCACGATGGCGGCGTTGCCCGCCCAGGCCTGGACCCAGTAGCACCAGCCGGTCAGGTAGCCGGCGAAGTCACCGAACTCGTGCCTGGCGTAGGCGAACAGCCCGCCGTCGGAGTTCGGCACCCGCCGGGTCAGCTGGCCGAACAGGACCGCGAGCAGCATCGCGCCGACGGCGATCACGGC
>JASHPP010000725.1 GCA_030038035.1 Trebonia sp. | reverse complement strand
CGCCGTCAAGGCGCAGCCGGGGGGTCCGGGGGGTCGCCCCCCCGGGCAAGCTGAGCTAACTCATCTCGGGCTCGTGTACTGGCCGAGGAACAGCGGCAGGCCCGACCCGGTCTCCACGATCGCGAACAGGAACGGGCGGTCGACGACCAGCGTGACCTGCGGGCTTGGCTTCCTGACCAGCGCCAGCGTGGCGAAGGCGACCGCGGTCGCGGCGGCGGCTTCCGTGCCCATCTCGCCGACGTCGACGTACGCCTTGTGCAGGACGGCGCTGATATGCAGCGGCTCGTCCCCGGTGATGCCGCTGAAGTCGGCGGCCCCCGTGAAGGCCCGCCGCACGCCGAGCTGCTGCAGCGTGTCCGTCAGCATGAACCCGGCGGTGACGCGGAAGCGCGGCAGGGTGAGGTCGACCTGGCATTCGGCGGCGCCGGAGAGCAGCCCGTCCAGCAGCGCGCCGACCCCGCCGGCGGCGGCCAGGTGCCCGGCCAGCTCGCTGAGCGGCCCGTCGGGAAGCACCACGGCCATCGCGAGGGAGCCGCCCCGGTACGGGAGCAGGACGGCCTGGTAAGCCTCGCCACGGTGGTAGGCCAGCCCCGCCTGCAGGTGCATCATGTCCGTGGGAGCCGACCCGGATCGTTCGGGATAAAAGGGCCTTTGCCTTGTCTCCCGGGCCGGGAACTGGTGTGTCCACAGCGCGTTCAGGTAGACGGCGTTGGTCAGCACCAGCCGGGTCAGCGTGTCGACCGTGCCGCGCGGGACCAGGCCGGTGATCTTGCCGGCCGTCTGCTCGGCCACCGCCGCGTTGATCGCCTCCCGCGCCGCCTCGGGCGCGTGCCGGAAGTCGCACCGCTCCACCGAGACGGTCCCGGACAGCTGGGCGAGGAAGCTATCCCGAACGGACAGGGCCGTCTGCAGCCACATCACGTTCGGCGCCAGGAACGTCAGGTCGTCACCTGGGCGGATCGCGGCGAGCTGTGCCAGGCCGTCCGCGGCGGCCTCCTGGGCCGGCAGGTGCAGGGCGGCCGCGAGCTCGGCCGCGGTGTCGCCGCGGGCGCCGGCCAGCGCCATCCGCAGCGCCGCCGCGATGCTCGCCGGCGAGAACACCACGTTGCCCGTGGCCGCGAGCTTCACGTAGATGTCCGTGCCGAACGCGGCGTCAGCTCGCACTTCCTGGGCGATTCCCGCCATCGGGCGCCTCCCTTGACGTGGCCCTACCTGGCCAGCACTGCCAGCCGGCTCAGGGCCTCCTCCAGTATCTCCGTGCGCTTGCAGAACGCGAACCGCACCTGCGTGCGGCCTGCCTCCCTGTCGTCATAGAACACCGCGCTCGGGATCGCGACCACCCCCGCCCGCTCCGGCAGGCTCAGGCAGAACTCGATGCCGTCCGTGGCGCCAAGCGGCGCCGCGTCGGTGGTGATGAAGTACGTGCCATCGGGCTGGTACACCTGAAAGCCGATCTCCGCCAGGCCGGCGGCGAACAGGTCACGCTTCTTCTTGAGGTCTTCCGCGAGCGTCGCGAAGTATGCGTCGGGGAGGGCGAGCGCGTCCGCCACCGCGTACTGAAACGGGCCGCTGCTCACGAACGTCAGGAACTGCTTGGTCGTGCGCACGGCGTTGACGATCTCGGGGGTGCCGGTGACCCAGCCGACCTTCCAGCCGGTGAAGCTGAACGCCTTGCCCGCGCTGCTCACCGAGACCGTGCGCTCGCGCATGCCCGGCAGGCTCGCGAGCGGGATGTGCGCGCGGTCGTAGACGAGGTGCTCGTACACCTCGTCGGTGACCACGAGCAGGTCGTGCGCCGTGGCGAGGTCCGCGATCGCCTGCGTCTCCGCCCGGGTGAGCACCATGCCGGTGGGGTTGTGCGGGCTGTTGAGCAGGATCAGCCTGGTCTTGTCAGTAATCGCTTCCCGCAGCTTTTGCAGGTCGGGGCGGAAGGCCGGCGCTCTGAGCGTGACCGGCACGCGGGTGGCGCCCGCCATCGCGATGTTGGCCGCGTACGAGTCGTAGTACGGCTCGAACGCGATGACCTCATCGCCCGGCTCGAGCAGGGCCAGCAACGCGGCGGCGATGGCCTCGGTCGCGCCGGCGGTGATGAGCACCTCGGTGTCCGGGTCGTAGGTGAGGCCGTAGAACCGCCGCTGGTGGCCGGCCACGGCCTTTCTCAGCTCGGGGATGCCTGGCCCGGGCGGGTACTGGTTGCCCTTGCCGGTCAGGACCGCGGTCGCGGCGACCGCGGCGATCTCGGGCGGCCCGTCCACGTCGGGGAAGCCCTGGCCGAGGTTGACCGCGCCGGTGGCGACGGCGCGGGCGGACATCTCGGCGAAGATCGACGTGCCGAGCCCGTCGAGGCGGCGGTTGAGAAGAGGTCGTTTCACCCCACCATGACATCACGTCCGCGGTAGCTTCGACGGCCGGCGAGGTTAAGGTGGCGGCATGCGTATCGCGTTGTGCCAGATCCCGGTGAGCCCGGATACCGCTGTCAACCTGTCGCGAGTGCGGTCCGCCCTGGCGGAGGCGGCGCGCGGCGGCGCGGACCTGGCGGTGTTCCCAGAGGCGACCATGGTGCGGTTCGGCGGCGACCTGCGCGCGGCGGCGGAGCCGCTCGACGGGCCGTTCTGCTCCGGGCTTGCGGCGGCGTGCGCGTCCACGGGCGTCTGGCTGGTGGCCGGGGTGTTCGAGCCCGCGCCGGATGGGCGGGTGTACAACACGGCGGTCGCGTTCGCCGGCTCCGGCGCGCTGGTCGCCGCCTACCGGAAGCTGCACCTGTTCGACGCCCTCGGCCAGCGGGAGTCCGACCTGGTCGCGCCGGGCGCCGGCGTCGTCGTGGCCGAGCTTTGCGGCGTGCCGGCGGGCCTGCAGACCTGCTATGACATCCGGTTCCCCGAACTGTCCCGCGCCCTCGCGGTCGGCGGCGCGTCGCTGCTTGTCGTCAGCGCCGCCTGGCAGGCCGGCCTGTTCAAGGAGGAGCACTGGGTGACGCTGCTGCGCGCCAGGGCGATCGAGAACACCGTGTGGGTCGCGGCGTGCGGGCAGGTCCCCGATCCGGACTCGCCGCCGACCAGGGCGCCCACGGGCGTCGGGCGGTCCATGCTGATCGACCCGCTCGGGGTGGTGCGAGCCGACCTCGGCCCGGCGGCGGGCGTTGTCGTCGCCGAGGCCGACCTTTCGGTTACCGGCTCGGTCCGGTCCGCGCTGCCGTCGCTGGCCAACCGGCGCGAGGACGTCTTCGGCCCGGCCCTGCCGGCGGCGGCGCCCGCGAGCGCGGGCTAGCCGTCCCGCGCGACCTGGAACGGGGCGAAGCTCTGCGCGGTCGCCATCAGCTCGATCGTGTTGACGTTGACGTGCGCGGGACGCGTCGCCGCCCAGTAGATCGCGTCGGCGATGTCGTCCGCGGTCATCGGCTGCATCCCGGCGTACACGGCGTCCGCCGCGGCCTTGTCGCCGGCGAAGCGGACGGAGGAGAACTCGGTGTCGGCCATCCCCGGCTCGACGCAGGTCACCCGCACGCCGGTGCCGTGCAGGTCGCTGCGCAGGTTGAGGCTGAACTGGTGCACGAACGCCTTCGTGCCGCCGTACACGTTTCCGCCCGGGTAGGGGTAGGTGCCGGCCACCGAGCCGAGGTTGATCACGTGACCGCGGCGGCGGGCGACCATGCCGGGCAGGATCGCCCTGGTGCAGTAGACCAGGCCCTTGCAGTTCGTGTCGATCATCCGGTCCCAGTCGTCGATGCCGGCCGTCTGGGCGGGGCCCAGGCCGAGCGCGAGGCCCGCGTTGTTGACCAGCACGTCGACCTGCGCGTACTCCGCGGGGAGGCCATTGACCACGGCGTTGACCGCGGCCAGGTCCCGCACGTCCAGGGTGAGCGGCAGCACCCGCGGCCCGAGTTCGGCGGCGAGGTCCCTGAGGCGGTCCGCGCGGCGCGCGGAGATGACGACGCGGGCGCCCGCGGCCGCGAACCGGCGCGTCACCGCGGCGCCGAAGCCGCTGCTCGCCCCGGTAACGAAGACGACGCCGGGCTGGGTGGTTGTCATGCTGGGAAATGTTAACGAAGCCCGCGTCAGCTGCGGACCGGGGACTGCCAGATCGTCGGCTCCTCGCTCGACGGCGTGGCCGTGTAGCCGACCCCGGTCAGCGTCGGTCCGGTGTCCGTCAGCGCCGTGATCGCCTGCGTGCCGGGTCCGGCGAGCCCCGTGCCGGCCGGCGTGGCCGCGGTCCACGTGGTGCCCGGCGCCGCGCCGCGGGCCAGCGTCCAGACCACCACCTGCTCGTTGCCCGGCGCGCCGAACGTCCCGGTCGCGGTGAACCCGCCGCCCGCCGCCGCCAGCGCGGTGACCGCCGC
>JASHPP010000724.1 GCA_030038035.1 Trebonia sp. | reverse complement strand
GGCCAGGTCGCCGGCCATCTGCGCGGCCTGCGCCCTGGCCAGCTCGGCCTCCGCGACAAGCTGGTCACGCCGCTGCCGCCGGAACGCCGCGATCGCGTCGTCGAGCGCCGCCGCGGCGTCGGCTGCCAGGCCGGCCGCCAGCAGCGCGCGGGCCCGGTCGGTCTCCAGGCCGGGAAGGATGCCGGGCGCGGTCTGCTGGTAGGCGCGCGCGGCGATGTCGAACGTGTGCAGCGCGGCCGGGATGTCGCCACGCAGCAGGTCGCAGTAGCCAAGGTTCTGCGTCGCCTTTGCGGCTATCAGCGTCAGCCCGGCGGCCCGCGCGATGGCCGCGGAACGGCGCAGGTCGCTGCTGGCCAGCCCGACATCGCCGGTGTTCAGGTGCAGCACGCTGCGGTTGAGCAGCACGCGCGCCAGCAGCTCAGGGTCGTGGCGGACCAGCGGCTCGGCGGCCGCCAGCTGGACAAGGGCCGCCGCCCACCGGCCGGTGCGCAACAGCATCAGGCCGCGCTGGGACAGCACGATTCCGCGGTCGGCGGGGGCCACCGCCCGTTCCGCGTACTCAAGCAGGCGTAAGCCGTAATCGGCCCGGCCCTGCTCGGCCTCGAAGTACGCCAGCGTGATGACCATCCGGGCGGCGAGGGCCTGGTGCTGCGCCGGCACGACGCCCTGGCCGTCGTCCTGCCAGCCAAGCGCGGCCAGCCCGGCCCGTACCAGGCGCGCGCCGACCGCGGGCTGCCCGGCATTGCCCGCCCGCAACCCGCTGCGATGGGCTTGCCTGGCTCGCCACTCGGCCGTGCTCATGCGCTCACTAACAGCACGAGGGTCGGGGTGATCACTGTATTCATCCCGAACGGTCCCGGGCTGCTGCGGCCGCTCCCCGGCTGCGGCGGGCGGACGACCAGGCGGGCGGTGCCCCTGGGCACGCTGGCGAAGGCGAACCTGCCCTGGTCGTCGGCGTCCGCCGTGACCGAGCCGTCAGCCAGCGTGATCTCCACCTGGCGCGGCTGCGGTGGCGCGAGCCAGCCGTCGACCCGTGCGGAGCCATCCGCGTTGGAGTCGATCCTGATCATGATCGTCAGGCTGCTGCTGTCGAAGGTGATCGTGCGGCTCTCCTCCGGCGTGCCCCGCACCAGTTCCTGCTCCGCGTCGGTCAGTTGCGCGAGCTCCGCTTCCATGCTGGCCAGCGCGACCGAGAACCTGATCCGCTCCACTAGGCCGTCAGGCACCGGATCGGCCGCCCCGAACAGCTCCCGCAGCCTCGCGAGCAGGCCATCGTCGCCTGCCTGGGCACCGTCGCTCCTCATTGGCTGCCTCCTTCGGCGCGCAGCGCGAGCCGCAGCTTGTCCAGGCAGCGGCCGCGCGTCGGGCCGACGCTGCCCCGGCTCATGCCGAGCCACTCGGCCACCAGGTCATAGTCGGGGCGCGGCACGAACGCCACGATGCGCAGCAGCCGCTGGCAGCGCGGTGACAGGGTACGCAGCGCCCGCCACAGCGCACGCTGCTCCTCGGCCTCAAGCATGCGCTCATCCGAGCCGCCCAGCGGGTCGGGGATCGTCATCAGCCACTCGTGGTCGGCCGGTTGCTGCCGGCGCGCGACGGCCGCCACCCGCCAGGCCTCCCGCTGGGTGGTCGTGATCAGCCAGGCCTTCAGCGCGCCCGGCGTGCGGATGCTGTCCTGGTGCGAGACCAGGCTCAGCCAGGCCGTCTGCACCGCGTCCTCGGCGTCCTCCCTGGACAGGCCCGCGGCCCGCGCCACGCTCCACAACAGCGGGGTCAGCTCGGGGATCAGCTTGTCGAGGTCGGCGATGAGGCCCTTGTCGTCGTTGGCGGCCAGCCCTTCGTCCACCCGATCAGCCTCCCTCCCAGCCGCGGCGGCGCAGCGCGTGCAGCGCGCGGTTGACCGTCGCGGCCTGTGCCGTGTCCGCCAGCGTGAGGGTCGCCGGGTCGTCGCGCGCGCCGTCGAGCAGCGCCCCGACAACCCAGGCAGCCAGCGCAGGCGCGGAGAACGAGGTGCCGTTCCAGGCGGCGAACCCGCCGCGGAAGTCGTCGGGATCGAGCGACTCCCTGGTTCGCGGCGGGCCGTGGTGCCCGCCCGGACCGGCCTGCGGCCTGGCCGGCACCTCCTGCGCGGACTTCAGCGAGCCGTTGACGTCGTCGGGGAACGTGCTGACCACCATGACGCCCGACGCCCACGCGCTGACCCAGCGGCCGCCGTTGCTGAACAGTGCCCGCGTGCTGTTCGGGTTCAGCGCGCCGACGCTGACCAGGGACAACGTCCCCGTCGGCCGTGGCTGGGCGGCGAACGCCGCCGGGTAGAACGGGCGGGAGGTCGAGTTGTTGCCCGCCGCGGCGACGACAAGGACGCCCATGTCGAGCAGCGTGCCGATCAGCGCGGCGAGCCCGGAGGTATAGGCGACGTCGGAGAAGGATTCGTTGAAGTAGCCGAGCGACAGCGAGATCGCGTCGATCATCAGCTCGGGCTTGGGGTCGGCCGGGTCCTGCGCTCGCGCCACCCGCGCCGCCAGCAGCTTCAGGGCGAGGATCAGGTCTCCCTCGTAGACGGTGTCGTCGCTGCGCATGATCCGGATGCTGAGCACCGTGGCGTCGGGCACGGCCTGCCTGAAGATCCCGGCGATGAACGTGCCGTGCCCGAGGGCTACTTCGATCTCGCCGACCAGCGGGTCAGCCGTCACCGGCGTGTCCCAGGGGTCTTTGATCAGCGCGCCGGCCAGGTCGCCGGCCACGGCCGCGATGCTGTCGTTCACCAATATCGCGTGCTGGATGCCGCGGTCCACCCGGACGCTGCCGTCCGCCGTCGTGTGATAGCCGCCGCCCGCCGCGGCCGCGCGCGTCACGCCCAGCCAGGGGTGCGCCCGGACCCCTGTGTCCAGGACCGCGATAACCGGGCGCCGGCCGTAGCGCTCCTTGCACTGCCCATCGGTCCGCCGGGGCGGCGGGTCCGCGTACACCTCGACAGGGATGCGCGAGTCACCGGTGGCGGACAGGTACGGGGCGATGACCGCGTTCCCGTCTACCTCGGGGTTGCCGTCCACCTCGGGGGTGCCGGTGATCAGCGCGCCCACGAGCAGATGCTCCAGGCTGATCTGGCGGACGTCGGCGGCGGCAAGGACCGCGCCGCCGTGCGCGCGGCTGGTCTCCTGCCCGGGCGTGGCGTCGTCCTGCTCGCCGACAGCGTCGCGCAGTGCGGTGAGCGCCGTCCAGGCGTCCACCACGACCGGCGCCCGCCGCTGCGGGTCCGCCACCAGCACCGCGACGCCTGGCAGGGCGGCCAGCTGCTGGTAGTCGGCCAGCTGGGACGGCGGCGGGACCGGGACCAGCCGCATCCCCACCCCGCGCAGCACATCGTTGACGGCCGACAGGAACGGCTCCTGCTGCAGCCGGTAGGGGACGAGCAGGGTCCGTGCCCGGTACACGGTGGACCGCGGCGCGGGCCAGCCCTGCGCCACCGGCACGGCGACGGGGTCGAGGATCCGCGCGCCGTGCCTGGCGAGCAGCGACAGCGGAAGGCTCGCGATGCCGGATCCGCCGTCGCCGTCGCCAGGATCGGACGGCTGCGCGGCAGGCGGAACGAAATAGCACTTCATGTGGCGCTCCCCGGATGGCCGGCACTTCATCGTTTCCCGCGGGGATCAGGAAGTCCATCCCCCGTCATCTGCAAAGAGGGCCACGCCGTCCGCCAGATACGTCCCTTGCGGGCAATCTCGGGGGAATTACGCGGAAAACGCCGCGATCATGGGCCGCCTGGCGCGGCGGCCCATGATCGCGGGAGCTGCCCGGCTAGAAGGCCGGGTAGGCGAGCAGGCCGAAGGTGACGCTGCCAGACGGGTTGGTGTAGAACCCGACCAGGTCGTTCTCGTCGTTGATGCCATTGAGCGTCGTGGTGCCGATACCCTCCGGGTCATCCACGTTGGTCGTGTACCCGTGGCCGAGCCGGTAGATGAAGCCGTGCGTCGCCCCGCTCGCGGTGACGTAGTCGCCGACGACCCAGTCGGAGTCGTTGAGGCCGAGCGCCATGGTGGAGGTCGCGCCGGGGACGGCAAGCTTGATGAAGTCGCCGTTGCTCAACTTCAGGAAACCGTCCGTGGCCCC
>JASHPP010000723.1 GCA_030038035.1 Trebonia sp. | reverse complement strand
GGCCGCGCAGGAAACATCGGCCGTCCCCACGACGGCAGCCGGGCCCGCCCCCGCCAGCCCTGTGCCGGCCGGACCGCGGACCGGCAGGCACAGGCGGTGGCGGAGGTAACCACTAGCCAAGGGAGGCAGACATGACAGACGGCAAAGCGGACGCCCTGGTGATCTTCGGGGCGACCGGCGACCTGGCCAAGCTCGAGACATTCCCCGCGCTGGTCGGGCTGGTCGAGCGCGGCGTGCTGGACGTTCCCGTGATCGGGGTGGCGAAGAGCGGCTGGGGTCTGGCGCAGTTCCGCGACTACGCCGCCGCGTCGCTGAAGCTCAACGGGATGGATCCCGCCGACCCGGCGGCCGCCAGGATGCTCGGCCTGCTGCGGTACGTCGACGGTGACCTCGGCGACGACGCCACCTACAAGGCCATGTCGGATCAGATCGGCTCAGGCAGCCGGATCCTGTACTACATGGAGGTGCCGGCCCAGCTGTTCGGGCGGATCGCCCAGGGAATCGCCGCGGCCGGCCGGGCGAGGGGCGCGCGGGTGATGGTGGAAAAGCCGTTCGGCACCGACCTGGCCAGTTCCCGCCAGCTCAACGACACCATGCACGAGTACTTCGCAGAAGATGCGATCTTCCGGGTCGACGACTGGCTGGCCTTCGACCCGGTGGAGAACGTGCTCTTCGTCCGCTTCGCCAACTCGGTGATCGAGCCGCTGCTCAACAGGAACTACGTCGAGAGCATCCAGATCACCATGGCGGAGGCGTTCGACGTCTCCGACCGCGGCCGGTTCTACGACCGGACCGGTGCCATCCGCGACGTGCTGCAGAACCACATGCTTCAGGTGCTGGCGTCCGTGCTGGCCGAGCCGCCGTCCGGGAGCGGCCTGGAATTGTGGCTCGACGCCAAGGCGCAGGTGGTGCGCGGGCTCAGCCGGCTGACGCCCGAGCACACGGTTCGCGGCCAGTACGAGGGCTATCACGAGGTCGAGGGCGTCGGACCGGACTCGACAGTGGAAACCTTCGTCGCGGTCAGCCTCACGGCCGATACCTGGCGGTGGTCCGGGGTGCCGATCCTGATCCGGGCGGGCAAGTGCATGCCCGTCACGGCCACCGACATCACGATCACCTTCAAGCAGGCGCCGCACGACGTGTTCGGGATCGAGCCCGTGCTGCCCCAGGACAGGCTGAGGTTCCGGATCTGGCCCGAGACCCAGGTCAGCTTCACCGTGCACGGGAAGAAGCCGGGTGCCGGGTGGGAGCCGCAGGCGGAGGAGCTCGCGTTCGCGCAGCAGCCGGGATCCGACATCCGCCCCTACGACCGGCTCATCGGCGCGGCGCTGGACGGCGACCGCTGGCTGTTCGCCCGGCAGGACACCGTGGAGGCCGCGTGGCAGATCGTCGACCAGGTGCTCGGCGATGCCGTCCCCGTCCACCCCTATCCGAAGGGCGGCTGGGGCCCCAAGGAAGCCGACCGGCTGCTGCCAGCCCGCGAAACCTGGTACGACCCGGCCTGAGCGCCGGCCACACCGATGTGCGACGAACAGAAAGGGGTGCCGGGATGACCGGACAGCCTGACCATGGCCGGGTCGTGATCGTCGGCGGCGGCTTCGCGGGTCTTTTCGCCGCCCGGGCGCTGCGCGACGGACCGTTCTCCGTCACGCTCGTCGACCGCTCGCCGCAGCACGTGTTCCAGCCGCTGCTCTACCAGTGCGCGACCGGCATCCTGTCAGAAGGGCAGATCACCGCCCCGCTGCGCCGGATCCTGCGCCGCCATCGCAACGTGCGATGCGTCACGGCCAAAGCCGTCGACGTCGACCCAGCCGGCCGGACGCTGACATGCCTGCGGCCGCTGGGCGAGCGGATAAGCATCGCTTACGACCATCTGATCGTGGCCGCCGGGGTCAGCCAGTCCTACTTCGGCCATGACGAGTTCGCCACGTACGCGCCCGGCATGAAGACCATTTCCGATGCGCTCACGATCAGGCGGCGCGTCTTCGGGGCGTTCGAGATGGCCGAGACCGCCGCCGACCCCGCGCAGCGGCGCAGGTGGCTCACGTTCGTCCTCGTCGGCGCCGGGCCCACGGGCGTTGAGCTCGCCGGGCAGATCCGCGAACTCGCCACCAAGACGCTGCGCGACGAATACCGGCAGGCGAATCCCGGGGACGCGCGCGTGCTCCTGTTCGACGCAGGGGCGGCTCCGCTGGCGATGTTCGGTGACCAGCTGTCCGGCAAGGCCGCGCAAACGCTGCGGAACCTGGGTGTCGAGCTGCACATGGGATCGATCGTGACGAGCGTTGACGCCGACGGGATCATCGCGCGTGACCATGAGGGCAACGAGACGCGGTATGACGCCATGACCGTGCTGTGGACCGCCGGGGTGGCGGCCCCGCCGTTCGCGGCGGCGCTCGCGGCGGCGACAGGAGCCGAGCGGGACCGGGCCGGCCGGATCGTCGTCAGGAACGACCTGACCATCCCCGGGCATCCCGAGATCTCGGTGGCCGGCGACATGATGAGCCTGCGCGACCTGCCCGGCGTCGCCGAGGTCGCCATGCAGTCGGGGCTGTACGCGGGCCGCCGGGTCAGGCGCGAGCTGGCCGGCGACGGCCCGCTGAAGCCATTCACCTACCACGACCTAGGCTCGGCCGCTTACCTGGCGCGCGGCCGGGCGGTCGTCTCGGCGGGGCGGCTGCAGCTGAGCGGCTTCCCTGGCTGGGTCGTCTGGCTCTTCATCCACATCGCGTTCCTGACCGGGTACCGGAACCGGGTCGGCGCGATCCTCACCTGGTGGGTCGCCTTCACCCGCGACATCCGCCGCGAGCGCGCCTACACCACCCGCGAGGTCGGGGTCATGCGGGATGTGTACCAGCCGGCGGGCGAGGCCGGGGCGCCCGCCGTGCCGCCGCAGCCGCGAGCCGCCGGCGACAAGCCGAGCGAGTCACGGCCGGGCGCGTCATCGGGTTAGCTCACCCGTCACGGGTGTCGCCGGCGGCCGTGACCCGGGAGACCCTGGAGGCATATGCGACCGCTCGACCCGCGGCTGTCCCGGCATGCGCACGCCGCCGCAGGCTGCCTGCTGACCACGATCGTTCTCGGCCTCGCCGCCACCGCACTGGTACTCGCCCAGGCGGGCTTGCTCGCACATGCCCTGGCGAGCGCGGCGCGCGGCACCGGCCTGGGTGCGCTGCGCGGAACTCTGCTTGCGCTGCTGCTCGTGGTGGCCGGGCGGGCGGCCGTGGCGTACGGCGGCGAGGTGGCCGCGCTGCGCGCCGCCGCCCGGATCAAGTCTGCGCTGCGCCGCGGGCTGGCTGCGAAGGCGCTGCGGCTCGGGCCGTCGTGGCTGGCCGGCCAGCGGGCGGGCGAGATCACCACGCTGGCCACCACGGGGCTGGACGCGCTCGACGCGTACTTCGCCAGGTACCTGCCGCAGCTCGTGCTCGCCTGCCTGGTGCCGCTGGCTGTGCTGGCCAGGGTGACCGCGGCCGACTGGATATCCGG
>JASHPP010000011.1 GCA_030038035.1 Trebonia sp. | reverse complement strand
GTCCGGGAAGGCGCGGGCGACGGCGGCGGTGCGGCTGGAGACGTCTAGGCGTTCGTAGATGTTTTCCAGGTGGGTGCGCACGGTTGCATCCGAGATGCCCAGCCGCCGGGCGATCTGGGTGTTGGTGTGCCCGGCGGCGAGCAGGCGCATCAGGTCGTTCTGCCGGGGGGTGAGCCGGGGGACCGGATGGCGGCGCCGCGCGGTGTCCAGGCAGGCCTGGTACAGGTGCGGGCGCAGCAGGACCAGCAGCGCCCGGTCCCGCTCGGAAAAGTCCGGGCCGGGGCCCCGGTGCAAGACCAGCCGCAGATACCGGCCGGCCTGTGTAGTCCGCTCCAGCAGCTCGGGCAGCGCCAGCATCAGGATGCGCTCGATCCCCTGCGGCCGTATGCAGTCGCTGTACATGCCGGTGCTGTGCCATTGCCGCATCGAGTAGAAGTCCGAGGTCTTGACGACGCTGCGCAGGTCACCGGTCCGGGCCGGGTAGGCGCAGGCCTGGTAATCCCAGTAATGGGTCCAGAACACCGCAGCCCAGTCCTCGGGCACCCCGGCGTCGTCGTCGGCGTCGCTGCCCTGCAGCCAGGTAAAAGCCTGCCGGCGGGTGTCGTAGCGCTCCAGCGATATCCCATCGCAGCGGATCTGGCCGGTCAGGTCGGCCACCAGGGACGGCGGCAGCAGCCCTTGCCCGGCGGGCAGGTCGGGGCGGTCCTGGCTGACGATGGCGGCCAGGGCGCGCAGGTCGGTGTCGCTGGCGGTCAGCGGGCTGGTCATGGCTTCCACGGTACGCCGGGCCGCCCCACCTGGACATACGTAGATCATCGGATAGCGGACGGACCGCGGGCCTGCCCACACTGGCACGTGACAGATCGCGCTGAACGCCGAAGGAGACTGTCATGAACCGCATCCGGCATATCCGCCGTTCCGCCGCCGTCCTGGCCGGGCTGGCCGGGCTGGCGTGCGCCTGGCTGGGCCTGGCCGCCGCGCCCGCCGCGTTCGCCGTGGTCCGGGTCCACGGCGGGGGCGGCCCGGCCGCTCCGGCCCCGCCGGTCTACACCGTGACCCGCACCATCGTGGTGGGCGGCACACCCGGCTGGCAGATCGCCCTGATCGCCGTCAGCGCGGCCCTGGTCACCGCGGCCGCCGCGGTGCTCGCCTACCGGGCCCTGGCCACCCGCCGCCAGGCGGCTGCCACGGCCGCCTGAGCCAGCACGCCGGCCAGGGCCAGCCCGGGCAGGGCAGGCGACCGGCCAGATCAGCCCGCCGGCCCTCCCGGCACTGGGCATGACGCCACCCGGCTGCCGCCCAGGACAGGCCCGCGACCCGGCCCCTGCCGCGCCGCCCCAGGCCGGACGGCACCGCATCCATCCGCCGCAGGACAAGAGCACGAGATGACACGATTCATGGACTTCCACGAAGATCTCAAGCTGCCCGCCGAGGCTATCGCGCAGATCGCCGAGGACACCCGCAACGGCCGGGCCGACCGGTTCGGCGTGCGCCGGATCGAGCCATGCCACAACCCTGACGGGAAGGTGTACTGCCTGCTCGAAGGGCCGGACGAGGACGCCATCCGCCAGCACCGCGCCAGGCAGCTCCTGGAGCGGGAGTCGTCTTTGGCGTCGCTGGCCGGGTATGTGCTGGAGGCCCGGCGCGGCCAGGGCCGGTTTGTGCTCGTGGCCGGGGAGGCGGGGGTCGGCAAGTCGGCGCTGGTGGAACAGCTTGAGCGTGACGTGCCGGACGCGCGCTGGTTCTGGGGGGTGTGTGATGGCCTGTTTACCCCCCGCGCGCTGGGGCCGCTGCTCGACCTGGCGGGCCAGCTTGACGGGGAGTTGCTGGAGTTGTGCCGCGCCGGGGCTGGCCGCGCAGAGCTGTTTGCCGCGCTGCTGCGCCAGGTCAGCGAGCCGGGGACGCTGACTGTGGTGGTGGTGGAGGATATTCACTGGGCCGATGAGGCTACCCTCGACCTGCTGCGGTTCGTGGCCCGGCGCATCAAGAGCGCCAGCGTGCTGCTCGTGGTGACCTACCGGGAAGATGATATGGCCGCGGGTGATCCGCTGCGGGCGGCGCTTGGTGAGCTCGCACGGCAGCGCTGCACCAGGCGGGTGGAGCTCGCGCCGCTGTCGGCCGGCGCGGTGCGGAAGCTGGCCGGCCCGGCCGGGCTCGATGCGGCCGAGCTGTACCGGCTGACGGGCGGGAACCCGTTTTACGTCACGGCGGTGATCGCCGCCGGGGTGGCCCGGGTCCCGGCGGCCGCGCGGGATGCGGTGCTGGCCCGCGCAGTGGGGCTGAGCGGCGGGGCCCGCGCCGTGCTCGATGCTGCGGCGCTGACCGGCGCCCGCGCCGAGCTGGGGCTGGTGGAGTCGGTCACCGGCTGCCCGCTGTCGGCTGTGGATGAGGTCCTGGCGTCCGGGCTGGTCACCGTGGATGGTGCCGGGCTGAGGTTCCGTCATGAGATCGCCCGGCTGGCGGTCGAACAGGCGATCCTGCCGCATCGCCGCGGCCTGCTCCACGCCCGGGTGCTGGATGCCCTGGCGTCGGCCGGGTGTGCCGACGACGCCCGGATGGCCTTCCATGCCGAGGGTGCCGGGGCCGGGCCCGCGGTCATGCGGTACGCGTCCTCGGCCGCGCGGCAGGCGGCCGAGCTGGGTTCGCACCGCGAGGCGGCGGCGCAGTTCGAGCGGGCGCTGCGGTTCACGGCCGGGGCGGCCCCGGCGACGCTCGCCGGGCTGTACGGCGGGCTCGCCACCGAGCTGGGCCTGCTGGACCGGTGGCAGGACGCCGCCGGCGCCGGCGAGCGCGCGCTCGGGCTGTGGCGTCAGGCCGGTGACCGGCTGGGCGAAAGCGCGACACTGCAACAGCTCTCGGTCACGATGTGGCGCTTGTGCCGGGGCGCCGAATCGGTGTCCGCGGCCGAGGCCGCGGTGGCGATCGGCGAACCGCTCGGGCCAAGCGCCGAGCTGGCCCGGGCGTACGCCCACCTGGGCCAGATGCGAGCAGGCGACGGCCAGTACGATGCCGCGATCGAGCTGTCACGGCGGGCGCAGGGGCTCGCCGTCTCGCTCGGCGTGCCCGAGGTGCTCAGTTACGCGCTGAACACCGAGGCCTGGTCCATGGCCGCCCAGGGCGGAGACTGGGTCGCGCTGATGCGCCGGGCGCTGGAGATCGCGATCGCCGAGGGCCTGCAGGCACAGGCGGGCCGCGGTTACGCGAATCTGCATGCCCTGTACTGCGGTCAGCGGCGGTTCGGCGAAGCCGAACGGTGTTACGCGGAGGGCGTGGCCTATTGCGACGAGCACGACATCGGCACCTACGGCATCTGCCTGCGGGGCGAGCGAACCGGGACGCTGGAGATGATGGGCCGCTGGGAGGAGGCGGCCGCACTGAGCATGGAAGTGCTCGCGCGCGGCGGCGCCTCACCGGTCAACACGATCAACCCGCTCAGCAGCCTGGGCAAGATCCGCGCGCGCCAAGGGGCGTCCGGCTGCTGGGAATGCCTCGACGAAGCGACGCAAGCCGCGGTGGGGACCGGCGAGCCGGACTGGCTGGTGCTGGCGCGGCTGGCCCGCGCCGAGGCGTACTGGCTGGCGGGCGAGCCGACCGCGGCCATGCGCGAAGCCGAGCTGGCCGATGACGTCTGCGCCCGAACTGACACCTGGCGCCGCGGCGCGGTCGCCGTCTGGCTGCGGCGCACGGGTTCACCGCGGCCGCCGCGCGGTGAGCTCGCCGAGCCCTGCCGGCTGCAGCTGGCAGGCGACTGGGCGGACGCCGCCCGGCTGTGGACCAGCCTCGGCTGCCCCTACGAGGCCGCGCTCGCCCTGCACGACGCCGCGGACGAAACAGCGCTGCGCCAGGCCCTGACGATCTGCACCAGTCTCGGCGCCCCGGCCGCGGCCCAGCTCACCCGGCAGGCGATGCGCCGGCTCGGCATCCGGTCGATTCCCGCCGGGCCCCGGACAGCAACCCGGGCCCATCCACTGGGACTGACCCCCCGCGAGCGCGAGGTCCTCGAGCTGATCTGCGCCGGGCACACCAACGCCCAGATCGCCGCCAAGCTGTTCATCTCCGCCAAGACCGTCGACCACCACGTCTCGGCCGTACTGGCCAAACTGGACGCCCCCACCCGGGAGGCCGCCGCAGCCCACGCCTCCCGGTGTTTGCGGTATTAACCGCCGAGTCCAGAGGGGTTCGGCGGGAGTGGTGCCGTAATGATCGCGACACTGCACACTCTGGCGTGCAACAAGAACACGCCAGAGCCGACCGCTGAGCAGAGGCGGCCGACGAGCCAGTGTGGCAGTGAGAATGGCTGCAGTAATAGCGGTATGAAGGTAGCGGCGCGCGCCTCACCTTTGCTCATCTGCTCTGAGCAGCCGTTGCCGCAGCACCGATCGGCTGGCTATGTGCGAGGACGGACGCCGAACCACCAGTACGGGCCCGGCGTCAGATCGGATCCGGCGCGTCGAAATTGCCCGTGGCCGACCGCAGAGCGCAAGGAGCGCTCGCCGGATCTTGCCCTGGTTAGGGCAGAAGATTCAGGGCAGCGTGGTGCTTACGGCGGACGACTGTGAAGTGCCGCCGGTCCAAGGTAGCCACATCGGTCACGTGGAGCCGCTCAGCGACCGCGATGACGGAGGCGCCGGCCGCGCCCAGTGGCAAGCCGGCGTAGGTACGCACAAGCTCGGCGGTACGTGCCAGGTCGGCGGCGGTGATGGTGACGTGCTGGAATTCGCCGGTGGCTACGGAGGTCAGCAATGCTGCCTCGATGTCGGGTCGCTCTTCCAGCAGCCAGCACACTTCGACGATGACCGTGGTGGGGATGAGCAGCGGGCCCTCGGCGGATTCCAGCAGCGCAGCGCAGCGGGCATGGTGCTTGTCGGAGCGGTCGATGGCCGCGACGAGCGGGCCGGTGTCCAGCAGCAGCGTCATGCGGGGCGCTTCAGCCGCCCGCGGATGATCTCGTCGTGCCGTTCGGACAGGTCACCGCGGCCAGAATCCCAGATCCCGATTACTGACAGCCGCAGCTGTCCCGCCTGCTCTGCCTCGCCGGGAGCTTCTGGCTGCGCGGCGGAGGCGAGTTCGGGATCGGAGGCGACCAGGACGCGCAGCCGCTCGGCCTGGCGCGGGCTGAGGCGGTCCACCAAGTGGTGCAGGTCGTCATAGTCGTGGGCCGCGGTCACAACAATAGTTTACGGTTTGCCGCGCCCGGCGTTAGGGACAGCCGGATCGCCAGCCGCAGGGAGGTGCCTCCCTCCCGGCCGCGGGCTCGCGTGCCGAGCGGGAGGCGGGATCGGGACTCGACGACTACCAGGCGGCTCCGGCAACATAGGCGGCGACGATGTAGGTGGCGTGCCAGTCCAGGCTGCCGCGGGCCCGCTCTGGTACCGCATTGTGGTGCGTGGATCGCCGTGCGAGGCGGCTTCATGGACATCGCGCAGCGGCACGCCTGCATCCAAACTGGTAGGTGATGAACGCGTGTCTGAGCGTGTGCGGCGTGACGGCCTTGATGATCCCGGCGCGGCGGGCGACCTTGCGGACGATCCGCCCGGCGCCGTGCCGGTCCGGCCGCCGCCGTTCGGCGGCTAGGAACACCGGCCCATCGATGCGCTCGCCGATGGCCAGGTCGATCACCCGGGCGGTACGCGGAGCCAGCGGGTGGCCCGCCAGCCGATATCGCGCGATGGCTGTGATTAGCGATCGTCACACTGCGCGACTCTTATTCCAGAGGCCGAGCAACCCTGCCGATTCGGCACGTGGGCCAGCGGGTGATGGCTGAACGGATATGAGGCGCAGATCTTTGGTTATTGAGCATTGTCCTGAGCGCCGCGCTGCCTAAAGATGTTTGGCCGCCGGGTTCCTGGGGCGTCCCGGCTGGGCGGTTGGTGCTGCGGCCTGGAGGGTTGCTTCGATGCTGGGCCAGGGCATGCCTGGTGGCAGCAGGATGGTGGCGATGTCCGCGGCGTGGTCCCATGGCTTGAGTTGCTCGCGGACCTGAT
>JASHPP010000093.1 GCA_030038035.1 Trebonia sp. | reverse complement strand
CTAAGTACGGCTGAATTCGGCAACGCAGACGGCCCGGCAATGTCCTCCGCCGCTCGCCGCCTGCTCCGTGACCGGCGTCTTGCCGTCGGCGAGATCGAGGAAGTCGACCCCGGTGGCTTCCGGCAGCGCGCCGAGCTCGGCGAGGAACTGCCGCGTGTGAGCGGTCTGCTCATGCGCCTCGAATGCTGACGCGATCGACACTCAAGTCGAGGACGAGAAGCGCAAGGACGGCCCGGCCGGGGGCCGCGAACTAATGGCCCGGAACCCACAGCCCGGCAAGAACGCCGAAAGGCCCGGCGTTCGGAGATTGTCTCCGGCCTGGGCCTTCGTGGTGGGAGCGGGTGACGGGAATCGAACCCGCACTGTCAGCTTGGGAAGCTGATGTTCTGCCATTGAACTACACCCGCGGACGACGGGAGACCCTGCCACGTGGACGGAGTCTTCCTGATGCTCGCCCAGCTATCGTACCGGACCGGGTAGTTTGCTCGCGTGCTCCTCTCTGATCGCGACATCAAGGCCGAGATCGATTCCGGGCGGGTGAAGCTCGATCCGTACGCGCCCGAGCTCATCCAGCCATCCAGCATCGACGTGCGGCTGGACAGGTACTTCCGGGTGTTCGAGAACCACCGGTACCCGCACATCGACCCGGCGGTCGAGCAGCCGGATCTGACCCGCCTGGTGGAGACCGACGGCGAGGAACCCTTCGTCCTGCATCCCAGCGAGTTCGTCCTCGCCTCTACCTACGAGATCGTCACCCTGCCGGACGACGTCGCCGGGCGACTGGAGGGGAAGAGCTCCCTCGGGCGGCTTGGTCTGCTCACGCACTCCACCGCGGGCTGGATCGACCCTGGGTTCTCTGGGCACGTCACACTCGAGCTGTCCAACGTCGCGACGCTGCCGATCAAGCTCTGGCCAGGGATGAAGATCGGCCAGCTGTGCCTGTTCCGCACCAGTTCCCCCGCCGAACACCCCTACGGCTCTGCCGTTTACGGCTCCAGATACCAGGACCAGCGGGGTCCCACCCCGTCCCGCTCTTATCTGAACTTCTACCGCGCGAAACTGTCGGAGTAGGACGTGGTACGCGTCGGCACTGCGTACCACCACGCCCCGGGAGAAAGGCGCATTAAGTCGAAAAGCTGCAGCGCCCTCTCGATTGTGAGTATGAATAGAGTCGCCGCTGCAAAGGCGCCAGAGCCGTACAAGATCGCCTGGTGCATATTACCGCTATACGCCAGGATCCCCGCGATCAGACCAGCCACCGCGCCGCACAGCAGCGCGACCAATACAAGGAGCACTCGCTTCTCGAACGAGTTACCTTTCCGGTCCGAGTCCATCTGCACGCACCGTCGGTTCTATCTCTGATACGCTGCGTAGCAGCACGGCGGGCGCGATCGCGCCGGCGACGACACTTGATAACCGATATGCGTCAGATGCGCACTAGAACGGTAAATGCCGGCATGAGCTGACTCGTATAGCGCGTTTGATGGGGGCTGTTTCAACTTCAGGCCTTCCTCGATCGTCCGTGGATGTGACCCTGAACGGCGAGACTGCGGTCCTGCGGACTGTTTCGAGGCGGCACGCAGGTGCAGTTCTCGCTGGGAATCGTCCTTCGAATATATATTCGAAGGATTGAATCACAGCATCACGTTTCCTCCCGCGGACTGTTTCGAGGCGGCACACGGGCCGATCGTCCGGGTCAATGCCCCTGTAAGAGAGAGGTCTTTCCTGAGGCGCCGAAAATACGGTCGAAATCTCCGCGCCTCGCCGCGCTTGTGAATGACTTCCAGGAGGTGGCGGAATACCGCAGAACCAGGCCATGGGGGTCCTGGGAGTCTCTGATGATGACGCTCTCCGGGGCTGACGCCACTTCTACACACGCCCCGTTGCTTATGCTGCGCTGCGCCTTTCGCCAACCCACGCGCAGTTCACCTTCAGGCAAGGACATATCAGTCCCTTTACTATTTGTCACCCTATCGAGGAATTTAATACCGCGTCCGGTACACGTAGCACTGTAAATCACGCGTTCTTACACTGCTCGGCGAGTGCGGTGCTTTGTTATACATTGCAGCCACCCTCGCTATCATGTCGGCTGACTCTTGTGGACTCAATGCCATGGTACGCAGGCGTTGGAACACTCGATGATACCGGTCCAGGTCTTGGGGCCGCTCCAGATAGATCCAGCCCACCAAGCCCTCAACATACACCACACCGGATGCCGGACCTGCGAACTTAAGGATATGGAAGTTGCTCTCCATCGCGGGGTGCGCTCCGAGCGCATACGGTATGACTTGGATGGTTACGTGGGGCAGCTGCGCCACTTCGACGATCCGGTCCAACTGGGCGCCCATCACCGAGGGTCCGCCCACTACCCGGTGCAGCACCGCCTCGTCGAAGATCGCGTGGAACTGCAGTGGCGGTTCCCGCTCTAGCACCAGTTGTCGACGCATTCGGACCTCGACGAACTCCTCAATCCTTTCCGGCGTGAAGTCCTGGAAGCCGCTCTCGTGCATAGCCCGCGCGTAACTTGGAGTCTGGAGGAGCCCATTGACAACAGTGGGCCCAAAGTAGCTGACTGAGGTCGCGGCTTCTTCAAGGCCTACATACGTGGCGAAGTCCAGCTCAAACGGCTGCCACCACCCTTGCTGCTTGCCTTCCGCTGCAAGCCTGGTTAGGTGTTCACGCTGGGCCTGCTCCGTAACCAGATATATGTCGCATAGATCGCGTATGTCCCGCGGAGTGGCACCACGGTGGCCGGTTTCCATGCGGCTCACCTTCGACGGAGAGCACAGCAGTTGCGCAGCCACCTGGTCCACCGTAAGCCCGCGCCCTTGACGGAGGGCCCGCAGCAGGGCACCGAGCTCCCGTCGGCGGAGTGTAGGGCTGCGCACTTCCGACACTGGAGGTCGCTTCCTTCCGCTTGCCCGCGACCGGCGCGCCCGTGGGGTGACCACAGATCCCGGTCATACCAAATGTGCCGACGATACATGCCGATGGCACATGAGTATGTCATTTGTTTTTGTCACTTGCCAATGGCACCAGACGGAGGCATCCTGAATCTGACCGCAGTAGGCATCCTCAAGCGACCCGCACGACAACGGGGTCGAGCGGTGACCCGAGGGGTTACCGATCCGAGATCGCTAGCCACCGGGGGTCGCGCGAGCTGGCGATTGAATTAGGAGGCCCTGCCATCCCACTGCACGCACTGCGTCCGCTTCCGCTGTGCAAGAGCGTACGCCGCCCTGCCAGAAACGGCAGGAAGAAACGCCGCCGCGTTCCAGGAAGACAGCCAGTTATCCACTGCACGATCCCCTGGAAACACCGCTGGGCCGGTGCTGCCACACCGACCCAGCAAAACACCAGTCATCCTCAGGAACCACCGAGAAGGGCTAGTGACGTGATCAACACTACCAACGTGCTCGGGAAAGACAACCCCCGATGGCCAATTGGTAACGCAACGGAAACGATGCAGGTTCTGGGCGCAGGTACGCGGGTACCACGCGGGCACGCACCGGACCGGCATGGCCGGGCACTGCCACGAACCGGCACAACGGGCCGCCCGGCCACCGTGGTCGCGGGCACCTTCCGCGCCGCGGCCGCCTGCGTCGCCACCTGGCTGACCGGCCTGCTGCGCCGGGCGGGCGACCGGCTCTTCGCGATGAACGACGCGGAGGCAGGCTGGCGCGGCTGGCAGGTCACCGTGCTCAACGGCGGCCTCGCAAGGCAATACAGGGACGGGGGATTCGACACGCTCTGTAATCCGGGGGGACGACCCCCCGAAGCCCCCCGGCATGGGAGGGCTCCCGCCGCCCCATCCCCCCCTGGCGGAGAACGGTAGTGGCGGCGGGCCGGCCGGGGCGGCCGAACGATCCGAGCGTGATGTCCAGCCTCGAGTCCGCTGTCCGGCAAGTCCACCGCCCCGGTCCTCTCGAATTCGCCTGGCACTGGCGCTGGGAAATCGGGATCCTCGCCGTCACCGCCGGGCTGTCCGCCGTCATCGCGGCCAGCCTCGGCTTCCTCTGGCTCGCTGCCGCCGCGGGGGCCGGGCTGGCGGCCGTCGGCGCGCTATTGCGCTGGCCGCCAGCCCGCAAGCGGCTCGTCGCCCGGGCCTGGTGCGTCATCACGCCGCACCGGGTCAGGGCGGGGTGCGTCAACGCCTGGGTGCAGACCAGGAGCGGCAGGCTGCCGTTCGTCCTCTACGCCGTCCCCACCGAGTGCGGGGAGCGGGTCCAGCTGTGGTGCCGGGCGGGCATCACCGGGGTTCCGGGGGGTCGTCCCCCCGGGCTAGCAGAGCCCGAACGAACCGAGCCGACTCCGCACGGCTGGCCCTTCACCCGCCGAGTGGACGACGCCGCCCTGGACGACTCCCAGGAGTCGGACCCAGCCTGGTCCTGAGGAGTTACGCCCCGGCCTCCTCGCCCCGGGGGGAGGCGGAGCCGACCGACCGGGCGAGCAGCTGCGCGACGTCGATCACTTCCAGGCTCTGTTTGGCCTCGCCTGAGGCTTTCTTGGCGTTGACGGCGTCGCCGAGCATGACCATGCAGTACGGGCAGGCGGTGGAGACGGTGTCGGGGTCAAGCGCCAGGGCCTCCTCGATCCGCTCGGTGTTGATCCGCTTGCCGATGCGCTCTTCCA